>NZ_JBHYOW010000003.1:0-129027 GCF_042745575.1 Nocardiopsis sp. NPDC058789 | reverse complement strand
ACCTACAAATACCCTCTCCGTGTCGTGGGCTGCGTCTTTTGTTTATAAGAGACTGGTGGTGGGTGTGGTGGCCGCCTCCCCCCCCGGGCCCCCCGGCCGTTCCGGGAGGGTGGCGTGGGCCGTGTGCGGACGGCCCGCCCGCTCAGAGCCCCAGGGCGTGCATCGCGAAGTGGAAGGCGAACACCGCGCTCATGATCCACATGAGCCACCCGACCTCACGGAACCGTCCCTGCGCCGACCTGATCACGGTGTGCGCGATGATGCCGATGCCGATCCCGCTGGCGATGTCGTAGGCGAACGGCATGATCGCGATGGTCAGGAACGCCGGGATGGCCACCGCGATGTCCGTCCACGCGATCTGCCCCACGTGCATCATCATCATGGCGCCGACCAGCACCATCGCCACGGACGCCGCCTCGGCGGGCACCATGCCGAACACGGGGGCGAAGAAGACCGCGCTCAGGAACAGCAGCCCCGTGACCACGCTGGCCAACCCGGTCCGGGCGCCCTCGCTCACGCCCGCCGTGGACTCCACGAACACCAGGGTCGCCGACGAGCTGGTCAGGCCACCGGTCACCGCACCAGCGCCGTCGGTCACCAGGATCTGGTTGACCCGGGGCATCTGCCCGTCGGCGTCCGCGATGTTGGCCTTGGTGCCGATCGCCAGAATCGTGCCCAGGGCGTCGAAGAACCCGGCCAGGACCAGCGTGAACAGGATGACCCCCGCGGTGGTGGGTCCGGCCGTGGTCCACGCGCCGAACATGTCCACCTGGAACAGCAGGCCGAAGTCGGGCGGGGACACCGGGCTGGAGGGCAGCGCGGGCACGCCGCCGCCCCAGGAGCCGGGATCCAGCCGCAGCACGGAGTGCAGCACGACGGCGAGCACGGTCGCGCCGATGATCCCGTAGAAGATCGCCCCGGGCACCTGCCGGGCCAGCAGCACGCTGGCCAGGACGAGACCGACCACGAACACCACGATGGGCCAGCCGTCGAGGTGCCCGCCGCCGCCCGCGGCGCCGATCTGGAGCAGGCTGCCGCCGTCGCTCGCGCTGACGAAGCCCGCGTTGGTCAGGCCGATCAGGGAGACGAAGAGGCCGATGCCGACCCCGATGGCGAGCTTGAGGTCGTGCGGCAGGGCGTTCATCACCGCCGTGCGTACGCCGGTGACGACCATCAGGATGATGGCGACACCCTGCCAGACGACCAGGCCCATCACCTCGGGCCAGGCCATCACCGGGGCCGCCTGGTAGGCGACCACCGCCATCACGCCCAGGGCCGCCGCGCAGGCGATCGGGGCGCGGCCGACGACGCCCATCATGATGGTGACCAGCCCGGCGGCCAGGGCGGTCATCGTGGTGAGCTGTCCGGCGGAGAGGTGGTCCCCGTTCACGTCGGCCACACCGCTGAGGATGATCGGGTTCAGGACGATGATGTACGCCATCGCCATGAACGTGGTCAGTCCGCCGCGGACCTCCTGCCCGAAGGTGGAGTTCCGCTCGGAGACGAAGAAGAACCGGTCGAGCCAGGATCGATCCGTACCGGAGCGCGGGCCTGGCCGCGAGCCGGTGTCGTTGGATTCGGTCACGTCCCCTCCTGGAGGGATATGAGCACGGTGGTAATCACCATGGGTGGGGGGTTTGCTACTTGGAGTAGTCAAACATGGGTGAGTCAGGGCGCTTCCGTCCTGACGACCCGCCCCGGGGCCGAGGGCGTCGGAGATCCGGGGCGGGCGACTGAGGGGAGGGGCGACGGGCGACGTCACCCCTCCGGGTGTGGCCGCCGCACCCGGCGGCGGCCACGGGTCACAGCTCGATGCCCACGATGTCCTCCGGACGCACCGGCGCGTGCGTCAGCGGACGCCCGGTGGCGGCGCGCACGGCGGCCACGATCGCCGGGGTCGACGACAGCGTCGGCGGCTCACCCGCGCCCCGCAGCCCGTACGGGGCGTGCGGGTCCGGGTGCTCCAGCACGTCGATGCGCATCGGGGGCATGTCCAGGATGGTCGGGATCAGGTAGTCGGTGAAGGACGGGTTGCGGATCTCGCTGTCCTTGACCTGGATCTCCTCCATCAGCGCCAGCCCCAGCCCCTGGGCGGAACCGCCCTGGATCTGACCGGCCAGCTGCTGCGGGTGCAGCACCCTGCCCACGTCCTGGACCGCGTCCAGGGCCACCACCTTCACCAGGCCCAGCTCCACGTCCACGTCCACCACGGCACGGTGCACGCACATCCCGAACTGGGTGTGCGAGGCCCCCTGCCCCAGGGTCGGGTCGAGCATCTCGGTGGGCCGGTGGTGGTGCTCGCGGGTCTCCTCCACGACCGTGCCGCCGCTCGCGGACTCACCCAGCAGATCGGCCAGGGACACCAAAGCCCCCGCGCTCTCCGCCACGACCTTGCCCCCGGACAGCGACAGCTCGGAGTCGGCGACCTCCGCCGGGATGATCCCCCGCTCCCGCGCCAGCGCGAACACGGAGGCGCGCACCGCCTCGCAGGCCATCTTGACCGCACCGCCGGTCATGTACGACTGCCGGGACGCCGACGAGGAACCGGCCGAACCCACCTGGGTGTCGGAGGGAGCGATCGCCACCTTCTCCACCCCCAGCTCGGTCCGCGCGATCTGCCCCTTGACCGTCACCAGCCCCTGGCCGACCTCGGCGGCGGCCGTGTGCACCAGCACGACCGGCTCACCGCCCACGATCTCCATGCGCACCCGCGCGGTGGAGTAGTCGTCAAAGCCCTCCGAGAAGCAGAGGTTCTTCAGGCCCACGCCGTACCCCACACCGCGCACGACACCCTCGCCGCGCGTGGTCCCGGCGACTCCGCCGGGCAGGGTGCGCTGGTCGGCGGGGTCCTCCAGCGCCTCCCGCTCCACCGGCATCGGCAGGTCGCGGGCGCGCTCCAGCATCTCCGCCATGGGCAGCGGCATGTCGATCTCCTGGCCCGTGATGATCCGGGACCCCTGCGCCATCGCGTTTCGCACCCGCAGCGCCACCGGGTGCATGCCCAGCTCCGCCGCGAGCTTGTCCATCTGCGACTCGTACCCGAAGCAGGCCTGCACCGCGCCGAAGCCGCGCATGGCACCACACGGCGGGTTGGTGGTGTACACGCCGTAGGCGTCCACCATCACGTGCGGCACCTCGTAGGGGCCGATGCCCAAAGAGGAGGCCACACCCACCACCGCGGGGGTGGCCGACGCGTACGCGCCACCGTCCACCACGATCTCCAGGGTGGCGAACACCAGAGTGCCGTCGGCCCTCGCACCGTGCTCGAAGCGCATCCGGGCCGGGTGCCGGTGCACGTGGCCGTAGAAGGACTCCTCGCGGTTGTACACGAACTTCACCGGCCGGCCGGTGCGCAGCGCCAGCATCGCCGCGTGGATCTGCATCGACAGGTCCTCGCGGGCGCCGAACGCGCCGCCCACCCCGGCCAGCGTGAGCCGCACCTTGTCCTGGGGCAGGCCCAGGGCCGGGGCGATCTGCTTCTGGTCCACGTGCAGCCACTGCGTGGCCACGTACAGGTCCACGCCGCCGTCCTCGGCGGGCACCGCCATCCCCGACTCCGGCCCGAGGAAGGCCTGGTCCTGCATGCCGACCTCGTACTCGGTCTCCACGACTACGTCGGACTCGGCGCGCAGGCGCTCCAGGACCCGGCGCCGCTCCTCCTCCGACTCCGCCGCCGCCACGAAGTCACCGGTGCGGATGGGCTGGTGACGCACCCGGTTGCCGCTCTGCCGGTACTCCTCGTGGACCGGGAGGGAGCCCTCCTCGTGCACGAGCGGGTAGTCGGGGTCGTGGGCGGCCCGCAACGGGTCGCTCACCGGGGGCAGCACCTCGTAGTCCACCCGGACGCGTTCCATCGCGCGGCGGGCGGTCTCGGGGTGGTCGGCGGCCACCACGGCCACCGCCTCGCCCTTGTAGCGCACCTTGTCGAAGGCGAGCACCGGCTGGTCCTGGTACTCCAGGCCGTAGCGCTTGGCGCCGGGCACGTCCTCGTGGGTGAGCACCGCCTCCACGCCCGGAAGCTTCAGCGCCTCGGTGACGTCGATGCCCAGGATGCGGGCGTGCGGGTGCGGGCTGCGCAGGGTCGCGCCCCACAGCATTCCCTCCATCCACAGGTCCGAGGAGTAGGCGAACTCCCCGGTGACCTTCAGCGTGCCGTCGGGGCGGCGCGGGCTGGCGCCCAGGCCGTCCTTGGTGGTGCTGGACAGGTCCGTGGTCACGGTCTTGGTCGTCGCCGTCATCAGCGGTTCGCCTCCTGCATGAGGGATCGGTGCGCCGCACGACCCCGCGCGGCGGCGGTCTCGGCGGACAGGGTGCGCAGCTCGCCGCGGTCGACGACGGTGTTCCCGCCGACCAGGAGCCGCTCCAGGGGCGGGACGGGACCGAAGGTCAGCGCCACCACCGGGTCGGCGATCACGTCGAAGCCGAACCCGTCCACCCGCCACAGCGCGACGTCGGCCTGCTTGCCGACCGTCAGCGAGCCCAGTTCCGCGTCGCGGCCCAGCACCCGGGCGCCGCCCAGGGTGGCCAGCTCCAGGGACTGACGCGCGGTCAGCGCCTGCGGACCCTTCCGGGCCCGTGCCATCAACAGGGCCTGGTGCATCTCACCGGCCAGGCCCGTCAGCTCGCTGGACGCCGGACCGTCCACGCCCAGACCCACCTTCGCCCCGGCCTCCAGCAGCTCCGGCACCCGGCAGATGCCCGCGCCGAGGCGGGCGTTGGACGTCGGGCAGTGCGCGACACCGGTACCGGTGGCCGCGATCCGGCCGATCGCCGCGTCCGACAGGTGCACGGCGTGCGCGAACCAGACGTCCTCACCCAGCCAGCCGAGCTTCTCGGCGTACTCCACCGGGGTGCACCCGAACTCGGCCCGGCACTGCTCCTCCTCGTCGAGGGTCTCCGCGAGGTGGGTGTGCAGGCGCACACCCCGGTCCCGGGCCAGCTCGGCGGCACCGGTCATCAGCTCGCGGGAGACCGAGAACGGCGAGCACGGCGCCACCGCGACCCGGGTCATGGACGCGGCGGAGGGGTCGTGGTGGGCGTCGATCGCCGCGCCCGTGCCGGTCAGCGCGCCCTCCAGGGTCTCCACCACGCTGTCCGGCGGCAGACCGCCCTGGCTGTGCCCCCGGTCCATCGAACCGCGCGCCAGGTCCAGGCGGATCCCCACCTCGCGGGCGGCCTCGACCTCGGCGGTGACGATGTCCCCGCGCCCCGACGGGTAGATGTAGTGGTGGTCGGAGGCGGTGGTGCACCCCGAGAGCGCCAGGTGGGCCAGCCCGGCCGAGGTGGTTCCCGAGACCACGTCGGCGTCCAGGCGGTGCCAGATCTCGTAGGACCCCACCAGCCACTCGAAGAGCGTGCCGTCCGCGAACAGGCCCTGGGTGGCCCACTGGTAGAGGTGGTTGTGGGTGTTGACCAGACCCGGCGTGGCCACACAGCCCCGCCCGTCGATCCGCTCGACCCCGCTCTCCGCACGCGGGGCGGGCCCCGCGCCCACGGCGGTGATCACACCGTCCCGGGACACCACGTGCCCGTCGGCGTACTCGGCGCCGTCCACGGTGACGACGTGGGCGCCCTCGATGACCACGGTCCGGCTCATGAGCCGCTCCCCGCTTCCTCGGCACGACGCCCGGCCGCGAGGTGCACGGCGTCGATGATCTTCTCGTACCCGGTGCAGCGGCACAGGTTGCCCGCCAGCGCCTCGCGGATCTCGGCGTCCCCGGGAGCGCCCAGGCCCGCGCCCACCGTGCGCTCCAGCAGGTCGTCGGTCTGCACCAGCAGACCCGGCGTGCAGAAACCGCACTGGACGGCGCCCGCCTCCACGAACGCCTCCTGGACCACGCCCAGGGTCCGGTCGCCGCCCTTGCCCGTCCCCTCGGCCAGACCCTCGACGGTGCGCACCTCGCGCCCCTCGGCCTGCCCGGCGGCGATCATGCACGAACACGCGGTCACACCGTCGAAGTAGACGGTGCACGAGCCACACTCGCCCTGTTCGCAGGCGTTCTTGCTGCCCGGCAGACCCAGGCGCTCACGCAGCACGTACAGCAGGCTCTCGCCCGGCCACACGTTGTCGGCGGTGACGTCCTCACCGTTGACGTTCAGATTCACGCGCATCGCGCGGACCCCTTCCGGTAGTCGGTGACGGACCAGCTCAGCGCGCGGCGCGCCATGACGGAGAGGGCGTGCCTGCGGTACTCGGCGGTGCCCCGCTGGTCGTCGATGGGACGGGAGGCGGAGGCCACGAGCTCACCGAAGCGGCGCACCACGGCCTCCGAGAGGGGACGGCCGTCCTCCCAGTCGAACTCACCCTCCAGGAACTCCTCGGCCGCCTCCGAACGCAGCGGCGTCGGTCCGGCCGAGCCGATCCCCGTGCCCACGGCCCGCCGCTCGGAGTCCAGCGCCAGGCTGAAGGAGGTCACCGCGATCACCATGGCGTTGCGGGTACCGATCTTGGCGAACTGCTGCGGTCCGGCGGCCTCGGGCAGCAGGACCGCGGTGATCAGCTCGTCCGGACGCAGTGCGGTCGTGCGGAACGACAGGTAGAAGTCGCGGGCCCGGACCCGGCGCGTGCCCCGCACCGAGGCGAGCTCGATCTCGGCGTCGGTGGCCAGCAGAGGCGGGTGCGCCTCCCCGGCGGGGGAGGCCCCGCCCAGGTTGCCGCCGACCGTGCCCCGGTTGCGGATCTGGGGGGAGGCCACCGACCGCGAGGCCTTGGCCAGCGCGGGCGCCCGGCCCGACAGGTGCTCGATGATCCGGGTGTAGGGGACACCGGCGCCCAGACGCGTGCGGTCGCCGTCCACCCCCCACTCGGTCAGCTCGGGGACCCGGGTCAGGTCGATCAGCGCCGAGGGGCGGTGCTTGTCGAAGTTCAGCTCCACCATCACGTCGGTGCCACCCATGATGGGGACGCCGTCGGGGTGGGCGCTCCTGGCCTCTAGGGCCTCCACCAGCGTGGATGGCCTCAGGAATTCCATGCTCGTCCTCGTCCTGCGCAGTGCGGTCCGGTCGCGTCGATTCTTCCGCGACCCCTCGTTAGTGGGCGATGGTGTGAAGTAGAGCACTCCGTTCCGCCGCCCGACCAGGCGTCGATGACATGAAGAGTCCGCGGAACGAACGGTCGCCGTTGGGCGTTTCCTACAAGCGGTGCCGGAACCACGCCCCGGAACCGCCGGGGATGTCGTCGAACGCCCCGGTTCGGGGGCACACTGTCCTGATACGAAGCCCCCACCCGGGGACGCCGCCCCACCCGACCGACAGAGGGAAGTCCATGCAGATCAGTGAGCTGCTCGCCGTCAAGCGACTGCACCTGCGGTTCCTGGCGGGCGCCGAGCACGCCCACCGCGACATCCGGTGGGCCTACACCACTGACCTGCTCGAACCCGCCCGATACCTGCGTGGCGGTGAGTTCGTCCTCACCGGGATGATGTGGCGGACCCGGCCCGAGGACTCCGAGACCTTCGTGTCCTCCGTGGTGGGTGCCGGGGCCCTGGCCGTGGGGGCGGGCACCGCCCTGGGCGAGGTCCCCGACGACCTGGTCGCCGCCTGCACGGCCCATGACATCCCCCTCGTCGAGATCCCCCCGGAGACCTCCTTCGGCGTGGTCACCGAGGAGGTGCTGCGCTCCCTCACCCAGCGCCGGTTCACGACGATTGCGGAGACCCGGGACCGCCAGCGCCGCCTGATGGCCGAGGTCGCCTCGGGCGCGGACTTCCCCGACGCCTTCGCGTCCGCCGCCCGACAGGCCGGAATCACCGCCTGGGTGGTCTCCGCCAGCGGCCGCCACGTCGCCTCCTCCGGTGAACCGCTGACATCCGAGGAACGCGAGGACCTCGCGGCCCGGGCTCTGACCTGGTCGGCCTTCCCGTACACCACCCGGGGCTCCGCCGGAGGGCAGGGGCGCGCCCTGACGGTCGTCCCCATCCGGACCAAGGAGTCGCACCCGCTCTCCAACTGGCTGCTCGTGTGTACCGGCGACCACGAGTCCTGGACCGAGGAGGAGCACGAGGCGGTGGCCGAACTCGTCTCCGTCAGCGTCCTGGCGCGGAGTCGCGACGAGGAACGGTCGCTGACCACCGCGCGCCATCTGGAGGGGCTGCCCCGGCTCCTCGCGGCCCAGCGCTTCGACGAGGTCACCGCGCTGACGCGCGGTACCGGCGACGAGCGGGCTCCCGAGCCCGACGACCGGGTGAACGTCGTGGTCAGTGCCATGATGCTCCCTGAGCCGCGGGTGCCGGACCTGGCGCGCCGGGTGGTCGCGGAACTCGTGGCCGACCATCCGGGGGCCGTCGTCACCGGCGACAACGACGCCCTCGCCGTGATCCCCGTGGACGGTCCCGAGGACCAGGCCCGGTCCAGGGCCGAGGCCATCCGCGCCGAACTGGTCCACCGCGCCCGCGTCCTGGACGGCGGGCTGCTGGACTACCGGCTGGCGGTGGGGCTCAGCTCGGCCTCGCGGGGCGTGGCCGAGCTGCGCGGCGCCGCCGTGGAGGCCCGGCACGCCCGCCGCCTCGCGGAGCTGCGGGGCGGCCGCTCCCGGGTGATCGCCGGGGCCGAGATCGACTCGCACGAACTCCTGCTGGCCTCGGTGCCCGAGGAGGTGCAGACCTCCTACCGCGAGCGCCTGCTGGGGCCGCTCCTGGAGTACGACCGCGACCACCGCTCCGAGCTGGTGGACACCCTGGAGCAGTTCCTGTCCCACTCGGGCTCCTGGCAGCGCTGCGCGGCCGCCATGCACGTGCACGTCAACACCCTGCGCTACCGGATCGGCCGGGTCGAGGAGCTCACCGGCCGTGACCTGAGCAGCCTGGAGCACCGGGTCGACCTGTTCCTGGCGCTCAAACTGCGCGACTGATCCCCGACCGTCGGTGGTGGGGTTTAGGGTCCGGAGCGTGAGCATTGACCTTCTCGCCAAGCCCGAGACCACCGACGCCGACCTGTCCGAGCACGACCTGCGTGAGGCCCTGTCCCAGGACCCGGGCGCGCCGCGCGTCCTGACCCGCTGTGACCTGAGCGGGGCGGACCTGCGCGACGCCCACCTGGTGGACGCGCGGTTCGTCGACTGCCGCCTGGACGGCGCCCGCCTGGACCGCGCGGTCCTGGACGGGGCGGTCCTCACCGGGGGAGGGGCGCCGGGCGCTTCGTTCGGGCACGCCGAGTGCACGGACACCCGGTTCGAACGCACGGATCTGGCCAACACCCGCTGGCAGGGCGCTCTGCTCACCGACACCGTCTTCACCGGGTGCAGGATGACCGGTGCCGGGCTCAACGGGCTGCGGGGGATCGGCTACTCGTTTTCCCAGTGCAACCTGATGCTGGCCCGGTGCAAGGGGCTGGTCCTGCGCGGCCGGACCCTGGAGGGGCTGCGCCTGGACGAGGCGGACCTGGCCTCGGCCGACCTGCGGGAGACGGTCTGGGTGGAGTCGCGGCTGCGCGGCGCCAACCTGGTCAACGCCAAGTTCGGCGGGGCGGACCTGCGCGGGGTGGACCTGGGGGAGCTGGAGCTCCAGCAGGCCGGTTACCTGCGGGGCGCCACCATCAGCCCCACGCAGGCCGGGATGATCCTGGGATCGCTGGGCATCACCGTCGCCGAATAGGGGTGGTTCTCCCGAACACCCGGTGACAGGACGGGCGGGCGAGGGAGGCCACGCGGTCGTCGGGGCGGGTGAGCGGGTCGCGGGGGAGCGCCGTACCTGTTCGGGGGGCATCGCGGGGGCCGTCCCAGGGCACCCCCACACACCAGAGCCGAGACACCACCGCTCGGCACCTCCCGGAGAAGCGTGCGGTCCCCGTGCTCAGCGTTGTGCCGCCGCTCCGGTCGCCGCCCAGGCGGCCAGGATCTGCAGGCGTTCGGCAGTGGGCGAGGCGGGCTCGGCGACGTAGGCGGACAGGGTGACCGACGGCGCCGAGTCGAGCGTGAGCTGCTCGAACCCCAGGTCGAGCTCCCCCACCTCGTGGTGGCGGAGGGTCTTCGCCCCCGTACGGTGAACGCCGACGTCGTGTGCGGCCCAACGGACACGGAAGTCCGCGCTCCGGGTCGACAGCTCTCCGATCAGCTGGACCAGCTGTCCGTCGTGCGGCATCGCTCCGGCGTGGGCACGGAGCATGCGCACGCTGGTGGCGGCCGCCTCGTCGAGATCGGCGTAGAACTCGTCGGCGGCCGGGTCGAGGAAGACGAAGGCCGCGAGGTTGGGCGGGGACGCCGCCGACCTCCGCGTGGGGCTGTCGTAGACGACGTCGAACAGGGCCCGCCCCAGGGCGTTCGCGGCCAGAACGTCCAGACGACCGCCCAACGCGATCACCGGCAACGCACCCATGGAGTCCATGAGCAGCCTGACCTGCCGCGGCACGGACGTCGCGGGCCTGGACCGGCTGCGGGCGCGCACGGGCCGCCGCGCCGTGCGGGCGAGGTCGTACAGGTACGCCGTCTCGTCCTCGGTCATCTGCAGAGCCCGGGCGAGGGTGTCGAGGATGTCGTCGGAGACACCCGTCAGGTCACCCTTCTCGATCCGGGTGTAGTAGTCGACCGAAACACCGGAGAGTATCGCGACCTCCTCCCGGCGCAACCCCGGGACACGGCGGACGCCACCACCCCTGGGAAGACCCGCCATGTCGGGGGTGATCTTCGCGCGGCGGGTGGCCAGGAAGTCCCGCACCCTCTCGTCCTTCGCAGTCATGCCCTCCACGCTAGACGGCTTCCGTGCCCGAAGCCAGGTTCGGCGAGAACCCCCGAAGCATGCCGTGACCTGCACGGAGGGGGTTCCACTGGAACCTTCCACGCTCACCGCATCCGATCCACGATGGAGGCGTCGGACACAGACGGGCTCGCCGGACTCGAGCCCGCACGGAACCGGAGGGGCATCATGAGCGAGAGCACGACCATCGAGACGAGGAACGGCTACGGCACCGCGCTGGCGGCGGTCATCAACTTCCCGGAGGACTTCGATGCGTCAAGGACCCACCCGGCGGTCATCGTGTCCCACCCGGGCGGCGGTGTGAAGGAACAGGCCTCGGGCCTGTACGCGGCCAAGCTCGCCGAGCAGGGCTTCGTCACGGTCGCCTACGACGCGTCCTTCCAGGGCGAGAGCACGGGAGAGCCCCGTCAGCTGGAGAACCCGCACATCCGCACCGAGGACGTCAGCGCGGTGGTGGACCACCTGACCACGCTGGACTACGTCGACAACGCGCGGATCGGCGCGATGGGTATCTGCGCCGGTGCCGGATACAGCGCGAACGCCGCGATCAACGACCCACGGATCAAGGCGGTCGGCACGGTGAGCCTGGTCAACATCGGCCAGATGTTCCGCAACGGCTGGGACGGATCCGTCAAGGACGCCGACGCCGCGCCCGTGCTCGGGACGGGCGCCGACGCCCGCACCACGGACGCCCAGGGCAAGGACAACCCGTTCCCGCTTGCTCCGATGCGTGAGGAGGACGCCCCGAACGAGGAGCTGCGCCAGGCGTGGGAGTACTACCACACGCCCCGCTGTGAGCACCCGAACGCTCCGGGCTTCATGACCGCGCGCAGCCTTTCGCAGATCATCACCTACGACGCCTTCCACAAGGCCGAGGCGTTCCTCACCCAGCCGCTGTTCGTGATCGCCGGCTCCCGGGCCGGTTCGAAGTGGATGAGCGACGACCTGTTCGCTCGGGCCGCCAGCGAGGACAAGTCGTTCCACGTCGTGGAGGGCGCGAACCACATGGAGCTCTACGACGGTGAGAAGGAGGTCGCCGAGGCGTTGGGCAAACTCGGTCCGTTCTTCGCCGACAAGCTCTGACCGACCCGGGCCCCGCCGCGTCGATCGTACGGGACGGCCCGAACATCACCCTGATCTCCACAAGGAGGAGAGAACCATGAGCGCCTGGACCCAGGACGAGCTGAACCGCATCAACGCCCAGACCTACTTCACCATCGGTGCGACCCTGCCCGACGGCACGACTCCCAAGACCGTGGACATCTGGTCCGTGCCGGTGGGCGATCGGATCTACATCCGCTCCTACAACGGCACACGGGGCAAGTGGTACGGCCCCGCGCTGGAGACGGGCCGCGGGCGTATGTCGGCGGGCGGCGTGGAGAAGGCCGTGCGCCTCGTAGCCGTCGATCCCGCCGACGAGGAGACCAACCGGGCCGTGGACGCCTCGTTCCTGGAGAAGTACGCCGACAGCGAGTACTCGGTGACGATGTCGACCGAGCCGGTGCGGCGCAACACCCTCCAGGTCGTCCCCGAGGACTGATCCGGTCGACCGACCCGACCACCGCCCGAACAGAGGAGGAATTCACCACCATGCGTACCGAATCCACCACGGTCCGCAACGCGGACATGTTCTGGGACATCGCCGCCGATCTCCTGCTGCCGGACGACTTCGACAGCACGGGGAAGTACCCCGCCGTGATCGCCGTGCACCCGATCGGCAGCTGCAAGGAGCAGACCGCGGGCAACGTCTACGGCAGGGCCCTGGCCGACGCCGGTTTCGTGGTCATCGCCTTCGACGCCAGCTTCCAGGGCAAGAGCGGAGGGACACCTCGGTACATCGAGGACCCGACCCAGCGAGTGGAGGACGTCCGCCGTGTCATCGACCACCTGGTGACGCTGCACTACGTGGACGCCGAGCGCATCGGCGTGCTCGGCGTCTGCGGTGGTGGCGCCTACTCGATCAACGCCGCCATGACCGAGAAGCGCATCAAGGCGGTGGTCAGCATCACCGGGGTGAACTTCGGCAGACTCAGCCGCGAGGGGTTCGCCGGGTACCGGCCACTCGACGCTCTGGAGGCCATGGCGGAGCAGCGGACGCTCGAAGCCCGCGGTGGAGCCACACGCACGGATGACCTCCTTCCGAACTCCGTCGAGGAGGCCGAGCGGAGCGGCGTCACCGACCGCGACGTGCTGGAGGCGACCGACTACTACAAGACTCCTCGGGGGCGGACCAGGGGAGGGGCCACGAGCGCGCTGTTCTCCCACCGGGCCGCGGCCATCGGATGGGACGCCTTTCTCAACGCGGAGACCTTCATGACCCAGCCGTTGCTGGTCGTCACCGGCGACAGGCCCGGTGGGTTCGGCGCCTACCGGGACGGCCTGGAGATCCACGGGCGCGCCGCCTCGGCGGACAAGGAACTCCTGGTGTTGCCGGGGGTCACGCACTACGAGTTGTACGACCAGCCAGAGCCGGTACGCCAGGCCTTGGAGAGCGCCGTCCCGTTCTTCGAGAAGTACCTCTCGCGGGACACCTGACGAATCCACCCGCAGGCCGACGTAGTGAGCCGGGTGGGCACAGTGGCAGCAGTACAGGTACGCGCTGTCGGCCAGGTCGAGGCGCAGCTTCGGGTGGGACCGGTGCATCGCGTCCTCGGTGGACTCGCACACCCGCACGCGCCGACCCGCCGGGGCCCGGCTCCCGGCGGGTCGGGAAGACCGTGCACTGGGTGTGGCGGTGCCCCGGGCCGTGGTCGGCGGATCGGTGCACCCGGTGGGGCAGGGCCCACACTGTACTGCGGAGGGGGTGCACACGCGGGGCGGGAAGTCCCTGCTCGGGAGAGCCGCCCCGAGTGGGAGTGGTGCGGAAGCCCCGTACGGCGGGGGCCGTACGGGGCACGGCCGTATGAATCTACGACGTAAAGGTGCTGCGGAGTCTCACTCGTCCCATGCGACTCGTCGACCGTCACCGGCATGTCCAGTCGAAGACCCACGCGGAGGACCGCGAGGCGGCCCGCACCCGCACGCCCTCCTCCCGCAGGCGCCGCGCCACCCGGGAACCGGTCATCCGCTCGCGTCGAGCACCGGCGCGGTCACGACCGTCCCCACCCCTCGTGGAAGGTCGTGGCGACGTAGTCGGAGAAGTCGCGGGGTTCCCGTCCCAGCGCCTCCTGGACGCCGGTGGACACCTTGGCCTCCAGGTCGCGCCGGATGGCCGAGAGCGCCACGACCATCTCTCCGGCGGCCGCCTCGGACCAGCCCTCCGCCACGAGGCCCTTCGCGTACTCCTCCTCCGAGATCGGCTCGTAACGGAGGGTGCGACCCCGGGCTCGGGAGATCTCGGCGGCGGCCTCCGCCATGGTCAGTGCCCGGGGGCCGCCCAACTCGTAGGTGCGCCCGTGGTGGCCCGGTTCCGTCAGGGCCGCCGCCGCGACCGCGGCGATGTCCTCGGCGTCGATCCACGTGGTCGCCCCGTCGGCCGTGGGGAGCCGCAGTACGCCCGCCCGCACCCCGTCCACCAGCAGTCCCTCACCGAAGTTCTGGGAGAACCACCCCGGTCGCAGGATCGTCCACTCCAGCCCGCTGGCCTTCACCGCCCGCTCTCCCAGCAGGTGCGCGGGGGGCTCTCCTCCACCCTCGAAGTAGGCGGGTCCGTCCACGCCCCTGGCCGACAGCTGGACGATCCGGTCCACCCCGAGAGCCACTGCCCGTTGCACGAACTCCGGGGTGCGGGGGTCCAGGTCGTTCTGCACCAGGTAGACCGCGCCCGCGCCCCGAAGCACCCGGTCCCAGGTGGTCGGGTCGCTCCAGTCGAAGGCCCACGCGGAGGACCGGGAGGCGGCCCGCGTCTCCACACCCCTCTCCCGTAGCCGGGACAGGACGCGCCTGCCGGTCATTCCCGTGGCGCCGGTCACCAGGACCGGTCGTGTCGTCGTGGTGTTCGTGTTCTCTGTCATGCCCCGAGTCAACCCCACCAGGCTGAGACGATCCATGGTCCAGAAGCTCAATCGGATATCCCATCGTCTACGCTTGTCGGCATGGACGCACTTTCGGACCTCCTGGACGGGGTCCGCGCCCGAGGGGCGCTCTTCAGCAGGTCGGTCATGAACCCGCCGTGGGCGGTGCGGTTCGCCCACGACTCACCGCTGACCCTGGTCACCATGGTGCGTGGGTCGGCCTGGATCGTCCCCGAGCACGGTGAACCGTTCGCCCTGGGGGCCGGGGACACCGCCATCCTGCGCGCCCCCGGACCGCACACCGTGGCCCATCCCGCCGACGCCCCCGTCACCTGCACGGTCCTGGACCGGTACACGTGCCTGGGTCCGGACGGCGACGTGCTGACCGAGGAGGCCAGCCAGGGTCTGCGCACCTACGGGGAGTCCGTGGACTCCCCGGACCTCCTGCTCAGCGGCTACTACGAGGTCTCCGGAGACCTCAGCCAGCGCCTGGTCTCGGCTCTGCCGCCGGTCCTGGTCGTCCCGGGCGACGAGTGCCAGGACTGGCTCCGCGACCTGATCACCGCCGAGATCGACTGCCCCTCCCCGGGGCAGCAACTGGTCCTGGACCGTCTCCTGGACCTGGCCCTGATCACCGTGCTGCGCGCCTGGTTCGACCGTCCCGGGGCCCGACCGCCCGCCTGGTACACCGCGCTGGACGACCCGGTGGTCGGTCAGGCGCTCCGCCTGATGCACAACCGTCCAGCCGACCCCTGGACCGTGGCCCTGCTGGCCGAACGCTGCGGGGTCTCCCGCGCCACCCTGGCCCGCGACTTTCGCGCGCTGGTGGGAGTCCCGCCCATGACCTACCTGGCCGACTGGCGGGTGGGCCGGGCCGCCGACCTGCTGCGGGAGTCCGACACCACCGTGGACGCGATCGCGCGCAGGGTCGGCTACTCCAACGCCTTCGCCCTGAGCGCCGCCTTCAAGCGGCTGCGCGGCACCACACCCACCGAGCACCGCCGGGGTGGTGCGGGCGTGCCCGAGCGACGCACCGCCCCGAGGGGTGAGGAGGACCTGGTGGGCGTCGCCCCCGGCCCGGCCAGCTGAGGAGACACTGAGGAACCGCCGAGGGGCGGCCGGGGCGGTCGACGTGTCCTCGCGTGGGCTTCCGGAACGGTCAGGTCTCCAGGGCCAGCGCGACGGCGCCGGTGGCCCCGGCGGCCGGGACCTCTCCGTCCCCGATCTCCCAGAGGGTGTTCTCCAGGACCCGCACCAGGGTCCAGGCGCGGGCGCGGTCCCGGTCCAGTCCCGCCGTCTCGGTGAGCAGGTCGAAGCGGCGCCGGACCTCCCGGAGCGGGTCTCCGGTGGCCTGGGCCTCCTCCCACCGGTTGCGCAGCGCGGGGAGGAGTTCGAAGCCCTGGGCGCCCACCAGCGGCTTGGGGTCGATCGCCAGCCACGGTCCCCGCTCCGTGCCGGGTGCTGGTGCCAGCACGTTCTCGTAGTGCAGGTCCCAGTGGAGCAGCCGGTCGCCGGGTTCGGCCGCCAGTTCGCGGGCCAGGCCCGCCCACCGGTGCAGGTGCTCTCGGGTCCGGTCGGGCACCCGTTCCGCGGCGAGCAGTGCCGTCGCGTTCGCGGCCATGTCGAGGGCCATGCTTCCGAGGTCGCGCATTCCGGGCGGTCCGGGGTGGGTGCCCCACCGGGCCAGGAGTGAGCCGATCACCTCCAACGCCTCGTCGAGGGGGACGGTGTCCAGTCGCCGGGTGGGGTCGAGTCTCTCCAGCAGCATCGCCCCGGTGTCGGGGTCGTGTTCCAGCAGGAGTACGGCGCCGTCGCCGTCCCAGGTGCGCAGGGCGAGGGGTTCGCCCTTGGTCTCCTCGTCCACGGGCTGCACCTTGAGTACGGCGGGGGTGCCGTCCGGGCGGCGCACCGGCACCACGAGTGCCACGAATCCGTGCAGGGGGGTTCCGGTGGGGCGTAGTTCCCAGCGGTCGCACTGGCGGGCGGCCAGGCCGGGCAGGGATCGGGGCCATGCGGGGCCGAGGAGCCTGGTCAGGTGTTCGGTGAACGCGGGCGGTACGGGGATCGGGGGAGTGGGTGCGGTCATGGTTCCAGTCTCCCGTCGTCGCTGGCGGGCGTGGTGAGGGAGCGGGGAGGGTGTGTGCCTATCGCCTGCCGGACACCGTCCTCGTGGTGGCGCGCGGCTGGGCTCGGCGGCCTCTGCTGAGCGCCTGGATCATCCCGCCGAGCGCGGGTTTGGGTGCGTAGTCGTCGTCGAAGGGCAGTGCGGCGGTGTACCCGGGGAACCACTCGGGGATCCAGGAGTGCGCGTCGGCCACGCCCCACACGGTCACGCCCACGCAGCGGGACACCGCGAGGCAGGACTCCAGGACGTGCCGGTACTCGTCGGCCTGGGCTTCCAGGTCCTCGGTGGTGGCTGGTTCGGGGACGCGCACGTCGAGTTCGCTGATCTCGACGTCCAGGCCCAGTTCCGCGAAGCGCCGCATGTTCTCGGCCAGGTCCTCGGGTACGGCGCCGTGCACGAAGTGCCCCTGGAAGCCGATGCCGTGCAGGGGTACCCCTTGGTCGAGCAGGTCCGAGGCGAGTTCGTAGAGGGCGTCGGCCTTCTCTCCGCTTCCCTCCACTCCGAACTCGTTGATGTACAGCCTCGCCTCGGGGTCGGTCTCGTGTGCCGTCCGCAGGGCCTCGGCGACGTAGTCCTCGCCCAGGGTCCGGTGCCAGAGGTTCTCGCGCAGGCGGGGGGAGTCGTCCTCGAAGGGTTCGTTGATCACGTCCCAGGAGGCGACCCGTCCCTGGTAGCGGCCCATCAGCGCGCCGAAGTGCTCCCGCATGACCGCCCGCAGCTCCTCGGCGTCGAAGGACCCCTGTGCGAGCCAGTCCGGCAGCTGGTTGTGCCAGAGCAGTGTGTGGCCCCGGACCGACAGCCCGTGGTCCCCGGCGTGGTTCACCACCGCGTCCGGGCCGCTCCAGTCGAACGTGCCGCGCTCGGGCTGGACGTACTGCCACTTCATGGTGTTCTCCGCCGTCACCGACGTGTAGTGGTCGGTGACCAGGTCGCGGTAACGGGAGTCGTGGGTGAGCGGGTTGACCGCCACGGCCACGCCCAGGTCGATCCCGTGCGAGCGGGCCAGGGCCGGGAGTTCGCTCGCCGGTTCCCGGTCCGGGTCGGGGAGGATGAGGGCCAGCGCCGCCACGACCAGGAACACGATCACGCACACCGCCCCGGCGGTCAGCAGGACGCCCTTCCCGCGCGTGGCCGAGCGCCAACCGTGCCGGACGGTTCCGCGTACCCCGTCGGCTCCCACCTCCTACCGGCTCCGGGTGGAGACGGGGAACGCGGAGAGGGACCGTACCGTGAGTGTGCCCCGTCGTGTGGGGGTCCCGGTGGGTCGCAGCGCGGGTGCCCGTTCGGCGAGCGCGCGCAGGGCGATCTCGCCCTCCAGTCGGGCCAGTGGTGCGCCCAGGCAGTAGTGGGCGCCTCCGGAGAAGGACAGGTGCTCGGCGGCGTCGGGCCGGGTGATGTCGAACCGGTCGGGGTCGGTGAAGTGGGCGGGGTCCCGGTTGGCGGAGCCGATGAGGCACATGAGCTGCTGGCCGGCTCGGATCGGGACTCCCTGGACGCGTGTGTCGGCCTGGGCCCAGCGCCCGGTGAGCTGTACCGGGGAGTCGAAGCGCAGGACCTCCTCGACGGCGCCGGTGGTCAGTGCGGGGTCGGCGGTGAGCCGTTCCCACTGTTCGCGGTGGCGCAGCAGGGCCATCACTCCGTTCCCGATCAGGTTCACCGTGGTCTCGAACCCGGCGACGAGCAGCAGGCGGCACATCGCGGTGAGTTCGTTGGCGGTCAGTTCCCCGTCGTCGGACTGTCTGACCAGGGTGGAGACCACGTCCTCACGTGGTTCGGCGCGGCGTTCGGCCATCAGGCGCCCGAACAACCGGTCCAATTCTGCCGTGGCGTCGCGGATCTCCCGCAGGTGACGCGCCGAGTTGGCGCCGTCGAGGGCGGCGCCGATCACGAAGCCGATCCGCACGAAGTCGGCGTCGTCGCGCTCGGGGACGCCCAGCAGGCGGCTGATCACGGCGATGGGCAGGGGCTGGGCGAAGTCGCGCATGAGGTCGACGTCGTCCCGGGCCAGGGCGGCGTCCAGGAGTTCGCCGGTGATCTTCTCGATCTCGGTGCGGTACTCGGTCATGCGGCGCGGGCTGAACGCGGGTCGGGCGAGTCGGCGGAGCCGGGTGTGGTCGGGTGGGTCGAGTTGGAGGAAGGACAGGTCCACGACGCGGTACTGGTCGGGGACCGTGGTCCCCTCGGGTGGTTCGACGCCGAAGTCGCGTGAGCGCAGGACCTCGTCGACGGCGGCGCGGGTGGTGGCGGCCTGGAAGCCGAGTCTGCTGGAGACCACCGGTCCCTGTTCGCGCATGCGGCGGTAGGTCGGGTAGGGGTTCTGTCGCCAGGGCCAGTGCAGGAGGCGGCTGGGGTGGTCTCCGCGCTGGGCGGTGAGCCACGACACGCCGTGGGCCAGGCGGAGGTGGGCGTCGGTGCGGAGGGTGTCGCGTGTCCGCATGCTGGGTGACTCCTCTCAGTGGGGCTTCGAGCCTAGGCGTCCGGGGCCTCGTGCCTGGGTGGAACGGGGGAGTTGGCCGTCAGTGGCCAGGGGGGAACCGTGTCGGGTGGGTGCGCGTTCGTGTCGGTTGCGCTTCGTCGCGGCGGCTCGCGCGGGGGGTGTGTCGGCCTCCTCCTGCGGGTTCGTGTGAACCCCGGGGCGCGGGTGCGGATCACACGTCGTGAGGGTGGTCCGGGGGGCGCGGCCAACGCCTAGACTGGGGCCCCGTTCGGTAGGAAGACGCCGCAGAGCCGGAGGTTGAGGACGTTGGGGCCGCTAGAGAACTCTGATCCGGAGCGGGTCGGTCGGTACCGGCTGATCGGGCGCCTGGGCGCCGGTGGCATGGGTCAGGTGTTCTTCGGGCGCTCGGCCGGTGGCCGCGCGGTCGCGATCAAGCGCATCCACCCGCATCTGGCCACGGATCCCTCGTTCAGGCAGAGGTTCGCGCGGGAGGTGACCGCGGCGCGTCAGGTGAGTGGGGCGTTCACGGCTCCGGTGATCGACGCCGGGCCGGATGACGAGGTGCCGTGGTTGGTCACCTCCTACGTGCCGTCGTTGCCGTTGGACGAGGCGGTGCAGGCGCATGGTCCGTTGCCGGAGGCGAGTGTGCGGGTCCTGGCGGCGGGTCTGGCCGAGGCGTTGGCCGAGATCCACCGGGTGGGGTTGATCCATCGTGACCTCAAGCCGGGCAACGTGCTCCTGGCGGAGGACGGGCCCCGGGTGATCGACTTCGGAATCGCGCGGGCGACCGACGGTACCGCGGCGACGCAGTCGGTGATCGGCACACCGGGGTTCATGAGTCCGGAGCAGGTGCAGGGTTCGGAGCTGACGCCCGCCAGTGACCTGTTCGCCTATGGCGCGGTGTTGGCCTTCGCTGCGGCGGGGACGGGGCCGTTCGGTGAGGGCAACATGCCCACTATGGTGATGCGCATCATCAGTCGGGAACCGGACCTGTCGGCGGTTCCGGAGTCGTTGCGGCACCTCATCGCGGCGTGTCTGTCCAAGGACGTGCGGGGGCGGCCCGCTCCGGGCGAGATCCTGGACTACCTGGGGGACGTGCACGCGGGGTCCTCGTGGTTGCCTCCGGCCGTGATGATGGGTGTGCAGGAGCAGGTGGCCAAGGTCAACAAGGCGTTGGCGACGTCGGCGGGGGACCCCGGTGCGACCGGTGGTCACCAGCGGACGGAGTTCCTGGGCGCGGGTGGTGCGGCGGCGCTCGGGGGTGCCGCCGGCGCGGTGGCCGGTGCGGCGGCCGCGGGTGCCTTCGGTGATGACCAGTCGACGCGGGTGGCGCCTTCGGGCGGGTACGGGACGCAGGATCCCTCCGCGGGGGCGACTTCGGTGTGGGGTGGCCAGCAGGGGGCGCCGCATCAGCCGACGGCGGCCTTCCCGGGCACGCAGGCTCCGGGCCAGCCCGGTCAGGTTCCGCCCACGGCGCAGTACCAGCCGACGCGGGACCAGTCCGGTCAGGGCGGGCCCGGTGCGGAGGACCCCTACGCGGACCTGTACGGCGGTCGTCGGGACCAGCGCGCCGACCCCCGCCAGGAGCAGGAGGGTCAGTACCGTCGTGCCGAGGAGCAGCGTCAGCGGCAGATGGAGCAGCAGCGTCAGCAGCGTCGGGCCCAGGAGCAGCAGGAGGAGCAGCGGCGTCGTCAGGAGGCCGAGCGGGCGCACCGGGACCGGTTGCGCGCCGAGCAGGACGCGGCCCGTCGGGCGCAGGCGGAGGCGCGCCGCGCGGACCAGCCGGGGCTGTGGGGTTTCGTCAAGCTGCTGCCGCTGATGATCATTCCGCTGATCCAGATCCCGTTGGGATACGGTGCGGCGTTGGGGTGGGCGTGGTTCACGGCTGAGGCGGACATGTGGACCGGGTCGGTCTTCTTCTTCGAGCCGTGGAGTGTGGACGGGTTCCTGCACGCGATGATGCTGGGCTACTTCCTGCTCAACAACATGGTGTCGTTGGAGTACCTGGTGCGTTCGCTGCGGACGTCGTTCGTGGTGGGTGTGGTGTTGGCGTTGGCGGCCATGGCGGCCACCAACTTCCTGTTGTTCAGTTTCGGTTTCTGGGGCTGACGGGAGGCGGACGTCGGCGTCCTGAGCGTGACGAGGGGGTGGGCCCGGCCGGGCCCACCCCCTCGTCGTTCGCGTGGTCACAGCAGGTGGAGGAACACGGTCAGGATGAGGCCTCCGATGGCGATCACCCAGGTGTAGGGCAGGGTGGAGAGCATGGAGCGTTCGGGGCGGATCCCGGCGTACTGGGAGGCCCACACGGTCTGGGTGCTCGTGGGGTCGGAGACGCCCAGTACCTGCCCGTAGGAGGCCATGAGGCCGAGGACCGCGGCGGCGGGGTAGATGTTGCCGGAGATGAGGACGCCCGCCACGCCCGCGCCGAGTCCGAAGATGTTCATCGGTCCGCGGTAGAGGCTGAGCGGCACCATCAGCGCGAAGACCAGGACGAACAGCCAGGGGTTGCTCGGGCTGATCGCGGTGACGACGGGGCTGAGCGCGGTGACGGCGCCGGGCAGGCCGACCGCCGCCAGGAGCATGCCGATCGCGATGAACAGCACGATGGGTGGGGCCGCGACGTCGAAGGCCTGGTAGAGGGTGCGCAGGGCCGTGGTGGTCATCTCCCGCCAGGCGACGGCGGTGATCAGGGCGAAGACCACGCCGGCCAGCAAGGACGGGATGATGGGGATCTCGAATCCCAGTGCGAGCACGATCGGTACGAGCGGGGTGACCAGCGCGTACCAGGGGGCGTCTCCGCGTCGGCGTCGGCGCTCGGCGGCCTTCTCCCGTCGGCTGGGGGGCTGGTTCGTGCCGCCGCCTCCGGCGGTGGCGGGGACGCGTACGGCCCAGGTGTGCCGGGCGCCCTTGCGGCGCGTCTCGATCAGGATGTAGGCGAGGCCTCCGGCCAGGGCGATCGGGAACAGGCGCAGTTGGAAGTACTGGACGGTGGAGACGGGGACGCCGATGGCGTCGGACAGGAACTGCCAGTTGATCAGTTCCAGGGGCACGCCCGCGGTGATGCCCACGAGTACGGTTCCGGCGGCGACGGTGGGGGTGACCCCGACGGCGATCATCGCCGGGATGCCGACCACTCCGGCGAGCATCGCTGCGGGGGCGGAGCCGGTGATGCTGCCGCAGAGGATGGCGATGAGGAACACCCCGACGGCCACGATCGAGGGGCGTTCGCCGCCGAACTCCACGATCTTGCGCACGAGGGTGGAGGCGATGCCGGTCTCGGACATCAGGGTGCCGAGCCAGCTGCCCAGGAGGATGGCGATCATGGTCGCCGACAGTCGTGGGGCGCCTTCCTGGAGGACGGTCCCGACGACGCTGTCCTGCTCGCCGGTGAGTGGGGCTCCGGCGATGAGTGCGATGGCCACGGACAGCAGGACGAGGGCGAAGGCGGTGGGCAGGCGGCGGGTCAGCATCAGGCCGACGCCCACCGCCATGGCGAGCAGGATTCCGAAGGCGGTCACGGGCGGTCTCCGGGGGTGGTGCGGGGGCCCGGCCCTGGTGGGTGCGGGTTCCGGTGGGTGAGGGCGGCGGCGATGGCGGCGGTGAGCGCCAGCGGGCTGCGGCGTAGTGAGCAGCGGTGGTGGGCGTAGGCGTGCGCGGCGATCTCGTCGGCGCCGACCACGTGGCCGCGCAGGCGTAGTGGGCCGAGGCGCAGGGCGGTGTGGTCGATTCGGCGGCGCAGTTCCCGGCCGGGTTCGCCGTGCAGGATGCGGTGGGCCTCCTCGTGGGCGAGTGCGGCCTGTCGTAGGGCGTCGGGGGTGTAGTCCTGGCTCCATCCGGCGGCGCGGGCGACGCGTTGGGCGAAGGTGAGGGCGTCGCCGTAGACGACCACCTGGGAGCGGGCTCCGCGGTGGAGGTACTCGGCGAGGAGGATCTCGTGGGGGCTGACCCCGCCCCGTTCCCTCTCGGTGATCGGTGGTTCCGGCGGGGTGGGGGTGTCCGTGCGGGAGTCGGCCATCGCGCGGCCGAATTCCAGGGCGGTGGCGGCCCAGTGGCGGAGCTGTGCGCGGTCTCGTCCGCCGTGGGTGGGGGTGAGGGCGAGCAGGTCGGCGGCCAGCTCCTCCTCGCTCTGGTCGGCGATGCGGGCGTAGCGTTCGCGCAGACTGACCGTGGGCGCTGGTGTGGGCGGTGTCGGGTTCATCGGCGGCGCTCCATGAGGACGACGACCTTCTCCTGGGGGCCGCGTCGGGCGATCTCCGTCCCGGCCAGGGCCAGCAGGTGTCCGGAGTCCATGACTCCGGACAGGTCGGCCAGCTTGGGGCCGAGCAGCAGCCACACCGCGGGTGGTACGGCGCCGCCGTCGCCGTAGACGGTGCGTTCGGCCACCAGGTCCTTGAGTGCGCCCTCGGCCTCACCGGCGACGAGGGTGTCCACTTCGGCGTCGGAGCTGTGCAAGCGCACCACCCCTTCGGAGTCGACGACGCGCACGTGGGTGCGTTCCCGGGTGAAGCGGCCGAGGGGGCCGCCGGGGCGGCGGACCAGGCCCAGGACCCGGTACTGGTCGGTGGCGGCGTATTCGGTGAGTTCCTCGGGGCGCGCGTCCAGGCTGGTGGCGACGGCGGCGCGGGTGGCGGCCTCGTCCGCCACCGAGGAGCGGTCCTTGGTGCGTAGTTCGGTGGCTCCGGTGGCCACGGCGGTGACCAGGTTGCGTTGGGGGTCGACGGTGACGTCCACCTCGACGGCGCTCGGGTCGGCGCCCTGGTCGAGGACGGCCTGCTCCGCCTCGGCCCGTACGGCCAGGACGTCGGCGTGGGTGGCGGCGGGGATGATGCGTTCCACCGATTCGCGGACCAGTGCCAGGGCGACCCCCAGCGGGCTGATGACCTCGCTGTGTGCGGCGATGCGTGCGTCCAGTCCCATGCGTTGGCCCAGGTAGGGGGTGACGGTGGCGGCGCCTCCGCCGCCGCCGACCAGGGAGCACACGTCGCGGTCCAGGCCGTAGTCGTCCACGAGGGCGTCCACGACCTGGGAGACACGGTCGGTCGCCCGGTGCAGGACCTGGCGGGCCGCGTCCTCGACGTCGGTGCCCAGGGCCTCGGCGAGCGGTTCCAGGGCGGTGCGGGCGGTGGCGGGGTCGGCGCGCGCGTAGTCGCCCTCGGGGACCAGACCGGCGGCGTTGGCGGCGCAGGTGACGGTGAGCGCGAACCGGCCGGCGTCGCTCTCCAGGACCGCGTAGTCGGCGGGGTCGCCCTCCAGGGGCCTGAGCGTGACGAGGCGGGCGCCCTCCAGTCTGGCGGGGTCGGTGAAGCACGCGTAGGGCAGGCCGGCGATGTGGGCGCTGCGCGGGCCGACGTCGGTCAGGGAGGAGCGGCGGGGCGCGGTGCCGGTGACCCGGATCAGGGAGCCGCCGCCGATGCCGATGGTGCGCACGTCCAGGGCGGAGAGGTAGGTCTCCTTGCCGCCCAGTTCGGTGTGGCGGATCTGGACGCGGCCGCGCCGGATGACGCTGACGTCGGTGGAGGTGCCGCCGGTCTCCAGGAAGACGCCCTCGCTGACCTTCTCGCCCATGAGTGCTCCGGCGACCCCGGCGGCGGGGCCGGACAGGACCGTGAGGAGGGGGCGGTGGCGCATCTCCGGGAGCGACATCACGCCGCCGTCGCACCGCATCACCATGAGGGGGGCGCGCACCCCTGCTTTGAGGATGCTGCTCTCGACGAGGTCGGCGGTCTGGAGCATGCGGGGCATCACTCCGGCGTTGAGCGCCGCGGTGCGGGCGCGTTTGCCGAGGCCGTAGAGCTGGGTGATCTCGTGGGTGGCGGTGGCGGGGACGTCTCGTGTGGCGGCGGCGTCCAGGACGGTGCGTTCGCCCCGGGGGTCGTCGACGCTGAAGGGTTCGACCGCGACGACCACCTCGGCGCCCTCGGCGATGACCGCGTCGACGCTGGCCAGGGCGGCCTCGGGGCTCTCCGGTTCGCGCAGGGCGGCGTAGCGGACCGGGAGGGCGTGGCCGGAGTCGAGTCGTAGTTTGCCGAGGGAGCGCAGACGCCTTGTGGCCAGGGCGTCGAAGCCGGTGCCCACTCCCACGATCCCGATGGTGGCGACGTCGCCCTCCAGCAGGGCGTTGGTGGCCTGGGTGGTGCCGTGCGCGAGGAAGCCGACGTCGTCGGCGCCCACGCCGATGCTGTCGAGCAGTCGTCGCAGGGCGGTCATGATGCCGTGGGCGACGCCGTCGGCGTGGTCGTGGCTGGTGGGGACCTTGACCTGGCCCAGGAGGGCGTAGGTGGTGGTGCTGACGGCGACGGCGTCGGTGAAGGTTCCGCCGACGTCGATGCCGACGCGTACGGGGTCGCGGGCCGGGGGTGGGGTCGGGTCGCTCATGGGGGGCCTGTCTGTGCGGTGGTGCCGGGGGGTGTGCCGGGGCGGGGCCGGTGCCCGGTGGGCTCCGCCCCGGCGGTGGTCGCGCTGGTCGGTGGTCCTCGGGGTCAGTAGCCGCGGACGTCGGGCCAGTGGCGCTCGACGCCGGTGCGCTCCAGGAGCGCGGTGAAGTCCTGGAGGAGCTCGTCCTTCTCGTGTACGGCGTGCGGGGTGGTGTCGCGGTCCAGGGCGAAGGCGGCCAGTCGTCCGGCGGCCTCGCCGATGTTCCACTCCACGGGGTGCAGTCGGAAGCAGCCGTTGGTGATGTGGGTGGTGCCGATGTTCTTGGCGGCGGGCAGGAGGTTGGTCGCGCGTGCGGGGAGGAGCGATCCCAGGGGGATCTCGAAGGGCACGCTGGCGATGTCGACGTAGTTGTCGCCGCCGGTGGAGGGGTGCAGGTCGATGCGGTAGTTGCCGACACCGACCGAGTCGTGGCGGCGCACGATGCCGTAGGGGCCGACGATGTCCATGGACACGTCGTGCTCGGTGACGGTGGTGACCGCCCTGATCCGGCGGGACTCGCGCACGTAGGCGGCCTTGGCCAGGCCGTGGGCGCCTCCGGTGACGTCGGGGCGCGGTTTGAGGCCCGGGAAGCCCCGGCCGCCGTCGGCACGGGGGGCTTCGGTCTGTAGCCAGTACATGACCGAGAGGGACAGTTGGCGCGCCTCCTCGTGTGCCCGCTCGACCGTTTCGGCGTCCACGTGGCCCTCGATCTCCAGGGCCGGGGTGAGCCAGTAGTCGTTCAGTGGCCAGTTGGCGAGGGTGATGTCGGAGTCGAAGGCGCCTTCGGTGTGCAGTTTGCGGGCCAGGATGCGGCGGAACCCCCACAGTTCCTTGTCGCCGGCGTCGGCGCTCTGGTCGGCGTCGACGTCCAGCGGGTCCACGTCCGGGTTGGGCACGAAGGTGCGGGGGACCGGCTCCAGTGAGCGGGGGTCGGGCGCGGAGAAGCCGAGCAGGGGGCCGGGCCAGAAGTCGGGCTGGTAGGAGCGCCAGAAGTCGTACATGTACGGGCGCTCGATGGTGTGGTCCTCACCCTCGTGGTGGGACATCGCGAAACAGTAGGTGATTCCTTGGAGGTTGGTGGGGTCGGCGGTCTCGGGGGCGTGGGGTTCGTCGTGTTCGGAGCGGGCCTCGGCGCCGGTGACGTGCGCGATCCCGGCCATGGGCAGCAGGTCGCCGTCCTCGGTGGCGTCCAGGACGTAGGTAGCGGTGACCGTGTGGCGGTCGCCCTCGTGGTCCTCGAAGACCACCGCGGTGACCTGGTCGCCGTCGGTGTGGGCCTGGACGGGCCGGTGGCGCGGCAGGAGGGTGACGCGCTGCGCCGATCGGTGCGGGGCGAGCATCTCCTCCAGCACGGCCAGGGCCACCCGGGGCTCGTGGCAGAGTTTGCTGACCCGGCCCGCGCCGGGGTTGAGCTCGCGTACGCGGGCGGCTTCGGCGCGCAGCGGGTAGACGCGCCGGTAGTGGTCGCGGATGCCCTCGCGCAGCCTGCGGTAGGAGGCGGTGGCGCCGAACTGCTCGATCCACGGGTTCTCGTCGGGTGGGACGGCCTGGGAGGTGAGCTGGCCCCCGATCCAGTCGGTCGGCTCGGTGAGGACGACGCGGCGGCCGGAGTCGGCGGCGGCCAGGGCGGCGGCGACCCCGCCCAGTCCGGCGCCGACGACGAGGATCTCGGTACTGATCTGGGTCATGTCAGTCCTTTCGGGGGTGGTGTGTCGGGGACGGCGCGGGGGCGAGGGTGCCGCCCTCGACCGGTTCGCAGGGCAGGAGCCTGCGGGTGGGTTCGGATCGGTCGCCGCCGATCAGGCGCAGGAGCAGGCGGACCGCGTCGCGGCCCATCGCGCGCATCGGTACGACGAATCCGCCGAAGTCCGCCCCGCCGCCCGGGGCGGTTCCGCGGGTGCCGGTGGGGGCGCCGAGCAGGGCCAGGGAGAGGTCCTCGGGGCAGCGCAGGCCCGCTGCGTCGACGGCGGCGCCCAGCCCGTCCAGGGCGGCGCCGGTGTCGGTCTGTTCGACCACGACCGCGGTGACGCCCGCCGCGCGCCAGTCCCTCAACCGGGTGTCCAGGTCGCGGCCGTCGGTGCGCACCACCAGGTCGGCGGTGTCGAGTCCGGCCTCCCGGGCGCCCCGCAGGACTCCTTCCTCGCGGTCCGACGACGCCGGGGCCTGGTCGTGTTCGCGCAGGTAGCGCAGGGTGCGGTGGCCCAGGGCGGCGAGGCGGGCCACCACCTCGGCCGAGGCGGAGACGTAGTCGGCGCCCACGTAGGGCACACCGGGTTCGTCCCGGCGGCCGATGTAGACGAAGGGGAAGCCGTCCTCGGCCAGCCGCCGGACGGGTTCCTCGGGCACGTGCCGTCCGAAGAACAGGCATCCGTCGGCCACGCGGACGCGGCGGACGGCGGCCGGGTCGTCGGCGCGCCCGGCGGTGCGGGCCGAGCCGGTGAACAGGATCAGGTCCTGTCCCTGGGCGGCGGCCTCCTCCTCCACTCCGACCAGGATCGGGTAGTAGGAGTGCGCCACGTCCGTGGGGAAGGTGGCGCTGAAGGTGTACAGGCCGAGCATGGCGTTGGTGGCCGAGGCCAGTCGGGTGGCGACCGGGTCGGGGACGTACCCGAGCTCCTCGGCGGCGTCCAGGACGCTCTGCCGGGTCCGTTTGGCCAGCGCCATCCCGGCCGGTGTGCCGCGCAGAACCAGGGAGACGGTGGCCTGGGAGACCCCCGCGAGCCGGGCGATGTCGGACTGGCGGGGTCTGCGCCGTCCGGTCGGCCTGGGTTGGTTCACCTGTCACTCCTCCGAGGGGGCGTGCTAATGCGCATTAGTCCAGACTGTGAGCTGGCTCATGCGCGGTGTCAAGGGGAGGAACGGGGATTTCCCCGTGGAGAACGGAGTGTTTCGCTAATACGTATTAGACCCTTGACCAGCGCATCGGCGCCGGTGAGACTCGGTGCCCTGGAGTGCGTCCCCCGACCCCGCTCCGGAAGGGATCCGCCATGCCCGACCACCGCGCGAACCCGGAGAACCAGCCCCCACCGTCCCCGTCACCCGTCGGCGGTGTCGATCGCCGTACCGCGCTGCTCGGCACCGGCGCCGCCGCCCTGCTCGCCACGGGCGCGGTCCCGGCCGCCGCCCATGCCGGGACTGCCACCACCACGGCCGACGTGCTTCCCGCGTTCACCTACCTGCGCGAGGCGCTGGACACCTCGTCGCTGGCCTACAACCCGACCGGGGAGCTGATCTTCCCCTGCATCCGGGGGACCGGTGGACGTCTGCCCGACGCCCCCGGCCGCTTCCTGCTCTACTACGCCCCGCACGAGGACCCCGGGGGTCTCTGCCTGGCCTACGGCGACAGCCTGGAGGGCCCCTTCACCGAGCACCCCGGCAACCCCGTCGTCGCCAACGTGTGGGAGCCCCACTACCGGGTCAGCCACGTGTCCTCACCGCACGCGCTGTGGAACGCCGAGCACCGGGAGATGTGGCTGTACTTCCACGGGGAGAACCACACGACGCGGCTGGCGCGTTCGCGCGACGGCGTGAACTTCACCTACGCGGGCGAGGTGCTGACCACGGCCATGGTGCCGGGCACCACCGAGACCTCCTACGCGCGCGTCTTCGAGCACCCCCTGCCCGACCGGGGAGCGCGGTACGTCATGGTGTTCATGCGCAACGGCCCGGGGAACAACCGCTCCATCGGGTGGGGGTGGTCCGCCGACGGCATCACCTTCGACTTCGACCCGGACCCGCTGGTCGGCCACGCCGACGTGGGGGTGTCCGACCTGTCCGGGCCGCACCTGGTGATCCGGGGCGGCAGCACCTACGTCGTCTACCACACCGACCGGGGCGACATCCGGATGACCGAGGTGGGTCGGGACTTCGGGACGCGCCGCCACATGGGGGTGGTGCACACCCCGATGGGCGGGCCGCCGGACGGGGGCCGTTCGGCCGCGCCGTCCTACGCGGTGGACGGTGGCCGGGAGTACATGTTCTACGAGGCGGGGCACCGGCTCGGGGCGACCATCGCCATCGCGCGCTCCGGGTGAGTCGGCGCATGTGAGGGGGACCGGCCCCGCGCCACGGGGCCGGTCCCCTGTTCGTGGCCCGGCTCGTGTCCCGGGCTCAGGCGGAGGCGCCGCTGCGCTCCGTGCTGATGGTGCGTACCCGGTGGAAGACCGGGCGTGTGGGGGAGAGCGCCGAGCACGTGCTGGGGCACTCCGTGCCCTCCTCGGTCTCGACCTCCACCGAGTAGAGTCCGCCGTCGTGGCCGAGCGTGACACGGGCGCCCTTCGCGGTCTCCTCCTCGGCCAGGTGGGTGAGGGCGTCGACGCCCACCGGTACGCCGAGCCGGGCGCGCAGTGCGGCCTCGGCGGCCTGCGCGGGGGAGGAGTCGGTGCAGCGGCCCCGGTAGTTCTCGGGCAGGACGAGGCCGCGCTCGAAGGCGGCGACGGTGTCCTGGGCCGACTCCGGGGTCAGCCGACCGAAGTACACGCCCTGGGGCAGGGCCACGAGGTTGGCGGCGAAGCGGTCTCCGCCCACGTGGGTGGTCTCCCAGACCTCGGCTTCCCCGCCGGACAGGGCCGCGGCGACCGGGCGGCCCAGCATCGCGCAGCAGGGGTCCTTCTTGGCGTGGGTGCAGACCAGGTAGAGGGTGTGGTCCACGGGGTGGCCGAACTCGGGCGGTTCGGGGTGTTCGGCGGCGGTGACGTCGATGTCCAGGAGTTCCGCGAGGTCGTGGAAGTCCACGCGGCGGGCCCAGGGGCGGGTGCGGCTGGTGTGGACGAGGTAGGCGCGCGATGGGCGGGCGGTGCGGGTGCGGTCCCTGGCGCCGGGGCGTTTGATGAGCTGGGGGCGGACGTCGTGACCGGCGATGCGTCGGGTCAGCTCGGAGACGACGGCCCGGTCCAGGCCCTCGCTGGCGAGGGCCGGGTGGCGCCAGGGGCCGTCGTGCTCGATCAGCAGCCATCCGCCGGTGCGGCCGGCGGTTCCCGCGATCTGCTCGTCGGTGTAGCGGGCCAGGGCCGAACAGCCTCGTCGGCCGTCCGGGGCGGTGGGTAGCCGCACGGGTCCACGTCCAATCGGATGGTGCTCACTGCTGTCGCGCACACGGGGGCGTCGGCGGGGGAGGACGCCCCACCCGTGTGTCTGTTTGGTTAGGCTACCCTATCCTGCCCTGTCCTCGCGGGTGGGAGCGGGTGTCGGGGCTCGTGGGGGGCGCTTTCCTTCGGGTTCCCGGTCTCTCCGCTTCGTCCGTGGCCGCCGAGTCCCTCGGTGTGGGCCCCTGGGTCCGTGCGGCCGCGGGGTCGAGACCCCGAGGCGGCCCCGACCAGGCCCGGTCGTCCGGGCACGTGGGGTTCGCGTGCCCCGCGCGCCCCGGTGCGCCTTGACCCCGGTGTCGTGGATCACCTAGGTTCACTCGCAGAACACGTGTTCGGCAGGCGTACGATCCTGGTCGGTCCGCGCCCCACCCCTCACCGCCGGAGCCGCGATTGCCCCACCCCGTCCTCGCCGGACACGGGCCGGGACGCTACCGCTCGGCGTCCGCCGACTCCCCGCCCCGGTCCCCGAGCGCACCCGGCGCCCGCCCGCGTCGCCGCCCGGCTCCGTCGTCGCCCTCCGGCCGCGAGGCCGCGGCCCGTGAGAGAGCGTGCCCGCCGACCTCACCCCCCTGGAGAGGGCGCCACTCGGGGCCGGATCCGGCGTCACCGAGCATCCACCCCACCACCGCCCGCACCCCCTCATCCGCAAGGAGTTCCACCGTGAGCCTGCTCGCCGCCGAGGAGTACACGTCCGCCCTCTTCACCGGAGCGTGGACCCCGGCCCGGGGCGGGGACGCCGAGGTCGTCTCCCCCTCCTCCGGCACGGTCCTGGGCCGCGTCGGCCTCGCCGGGGCCCAGGACGTCCACGACGCCGCCGCCCGCGCGGCCAGGGCTCAGACCGCCTGGGCCGCCGCCTTCTACGAACGGCGCGCCGCCGTGCTGCGCAGCGCCGGGGACCTCCTGGAGGAGCACGAGGAGGAGATCATCGGCTGGCTGCGCAGGGAGGGCGGGGCCGCCGCCGGGATGGCCGGGTTCCAGGTGCACGTCGCCTCCGGAGAGTGCTTCGAGGCCGCCGCCCTGGCCTCCCAGCCGCACGGCGAGGTCCTGCGCACCGCCCAACCCCGCCTCAGCCTCTCCCGCCAGGTCCCGGCGGGCGTGGTCGGCGTCATCGCGCCCTTCAACGTCCCGCTCATCCTGGGCATCCGCTCGGTCGCGCCCGCGCTCGCCCTGGGCAACGCCGTCATCCTCAAGCCCGACCCGCGCACCGCCGTGTGCGGGGGCGCGGTCCTCGCGGAGGTGTTCCGCCGCGCGGGCGTCCCCGAGGGCGTCCTCCAGGTCCTGCCCGGCGGGGTCGAGGCCGGGGAGGCGCTGGTCGCCGCGCCCCAGGTGCGGGTCATCTCCTTCACCGGCTCCACCCCGGCCGGACGCAGGGTGGGCGAGGCCGCCGCCCGCCATCTCAAGCGCGCCCACCTGGAGTTGGGCGGCAACTCGCCGCTGGTCGTCCTGGAGGACGCGGCCGTGGAGCAGGCCGCGTCCATCGGCGCGTGGGGGTCCTTCCTGCACCAGGGGCAGATCTGTATGACCACCGGCCGCCACCTGGTGCACGAGTCGATCGCGGACGCCTACGTGGAACGCCTCGCCGCCAAGGCCGACGCCCTGGTGGTGGGCAGTACCGAGGAGGACGGCGCGGAGCTCGGCCCGATCATCGACGCCGCCCAGCGCGACCGGATCCACCACCTGGTCACCAGCAGCGTCGAGGCCGGGGCCCGGCTGCGCGCGGGCGGCACCTACCAGGACCTGTTCTACCGGCCCACCGTCCTTGACCGGGTGCGTCCGGACACCCCCGCCCTCGCGGAGGAGGTGTTCGGCCCGGTCGCGCCGGTGGTGCGCTTCTCCACGGTGGACGAACTGGTGGAGCTGGCCAACTCCACCGAGTACGGCCTCTCGTTGGGGGTGGTCACCACCAACCCGATGCGCGGGATGGAGATCGCGGACCGGGTCCCCAGCGGGATCGTGCACATCAACGACCAGACCGTCGACGACGAGGCCGTGGCCCCCTTCGGCGGGGTCGGGTTCTCCGGCACGGGCGCGCGCTTCGGCGGAACCCGCGCCAACCTGGAGGCCTTCACCGAGACCCAGTGGATCACCATGCGGACCGAGCCCGCCCGCCACCCGTTCTAGGCGGAGATCCCGCCGTCGCTGTTCAGGAGTTGGCCGTTGATCCAGCCGCCCTGCGGTGAGCACAGGAAGTCGACCAGGTGCGCGGTGTCGCGCGGGGTGCCCAGACGGCCCAGCGGGGTGTGCGCGGTGCACGCGTCGCGCACCTGGTCGGGCATCCACCCGGTGTCCACCGGGCCCGGGTTGACCACGTTCGCGGTCACGCCCAGGTGCGCGAGTTCGCGCGCCGAGGCCAGCACGATCCGGTCCAGGGCGCCCTTGCTCGCCCCGTAGGGGAGGTTGTGTACCACGTGGTCGCTGGTCAGGGCGATGATCCGGCCGCTGCCGTGCTCGCCGTGGAAACGCCGTGCGAACTCACGCACCAGCAGCCAGGAGGCGCGGGCGTTCACCGCGAAGTGGCGGTCGAAGCTCGCCACCGTGGTGTCCAGCAGCCCCGAGTCCACCGACTCGCAGTGGCACATCACCAGGGCACGGACCGGCCCCAGGCGCTGTTCGACCTCGTCGAGGACGCGCGTCGGTGTCCCGGGGTCGGCCAGGTCGGCCTCGACCGCGACCGTGGCCGCGCCGAGCCCGGTGAGTTCGGCGCCCACGGTGTCGGTGGCGCCGTGTTCCACGCCCCAGGGCATGCGGTCGTCGTAGGGGGTCCACTGGGTGCGGGCCACGTCCCAGCCGGAGGCGGCCAACCGGCGGGCGATCGCCGCGCCGATGCCGACGGTGCGGCCCACCCCGGTGACCAGGGCGACGGGGCGGGCGGAGGTCTCGGAGGGGCGTGGGTGAGCGTTCATGGTGCCCATCCTGCTCACCGGAGGCGGCCCCCACAAAGGGTTTTGGTCTCCGAGGTGTCCTCCGCGCAGGCCATGGTGCGGACCTTCCGCCGTCCGTCACCTCCGGAGTCCGGTACCGGCCAACGACCGCCGCGTCCCCGACTCCGGAACTACCTTGGCCTCACGTGTTCGCCGGAACGCGACGGCGTGAGGAGACCCCCGTGAGTCAGCGTGAGGAAGGGCAGCACCCCGAGGACGACCGGGCCGTGCCCGGCCCCTCCGCCCGGCCGTCCCCCAGACGGCTGTTACCCGGGGTCCTCCGGTGGGCGCGGACCCTGCGGACACGACTGGGGAGGCGGGCCCGCGCTCGGTCGCGGACCGACGGGCCCTCGGTCTCCGGAGTCCTCCGGGAGCGCTACTTCCCTGAGGGGCGGGGCGCTCCGTGGCACGTGCGCGCGCGGGCCTGGGCGGTCTACGTCGTGCTGACCCTGCTCGCGGGCCTGGCCGGGTTCGCGGGGACCTACGTCTACGACCTGTGGTCCACGGAGGCGCGGCTCCGTGAGCAGAGGGAGGCGGAGCGGGCCCTGGACGGGGAGGGCGAGCCCTTCACCAGCGACGTCACCTACGACACCACGTCCTTCGACTCCTTCAGCGTCGTCCTGGACCGCCCGCTGACGGCGGAGGAAGGCCGCACGCTCCAGGCCACCCCCGCCTCGGAAGTGTGGGAGTTCCTCCGTCCCCTGGGCGGGCGGATGATCCCCCTCCCCGCCGGGCCCGGGTCCGCCCCGACCCGGGAGGGGTGGACGGGTGGAACGGGAGGGCACGGCACGGCCGTGTTCACCCTGAACCTCATGTCCGCGCGCACCTCCCAGCTCAGCATCGTGGACATGAACCCGGTGAACGTGTCCTGCGCGGACCCCACCGCCGTCACCGTCGTCCACCAGCCACCGTCCGGCGCCGCCTCCTACCCGGGCGTGGTCGTGGACCTGAACCACCACGACCCGATGCTGTACATCTCCGACGAGGGCCCCGACCAGGGGGAGCCCTTCTTCAACCGCAGGCGGATCGACCTCGGGGGCGGACTGGAACCCGGTGGTCTCCGGGTGGAGGCACAGGTGACGGGCCGGTCCTGCGAGTGGGAGATCGAGGCGCGCTACCTCGACGCCCGGCAGAACACGGGGGAGGTCATCCTGCGCGACGACGACCGGCCCTTCGTCGTCGACGTCCCGCCGCGCCGGCCGGCGCAGTACTGGCTGGCGGGCTACGCCTTCCCCGACGCGGGGGGCCGGACCTTCGTCCCGTGCCACGAGACACCGGAAGAGTTCAGCTGCGCGCCCGGGCTGGGGATCGGGGAGGCGGACTGACCCGCAGGGGAGCGTTCACCCCGTGAGGTCGGGGATGACCCTGGGCCCCACCCGGCGCACGTAGTCGCGGAACGACGCCACCGCGGGGGGTTCGTAACCGCCGCCCGACCCCTGCTCGGGCCAGACCACCCCCACGGGCCGCTCCGCCCGCCCGTCCCGGATCGTCAGTTCCACCGTCCCCGCCAGCGCTCCCTTCGGGCGCGCGGGCAGCACCGACACCCCCAGGCCCGCCGCCACCAGCCCCCTGGCCGTCGCGATGTCGTCGGCCTCGAACGCCACCCTGGGCGTGAACCCCGCCTGGTCGCTGAGCCGGTCCGTCAGGTGCCGGACCCCTCGACCGGGCTTGAGCAGGATGAACTCGTCGTGGACGGCGGCCAGTGACACGGCGCCCCCACCCGCCAACGGATGGTGTTCGGGCACCACCAGCCGCAGGTACTGCGTGTGCAGGACCGCCGAGACCAGCCCCGACCCGGACGGCAGCGGGGAGGTCAGCGCCAGGTCCGCGCCGCCCGAGGCCACCCGGCGCAACGACTCCGCCCACGCCTCCTGGGTCAGGGTGAACCGCACCTTCGGATGTTCGGCGCGGAACCCCCGCAGCAGCACCGGCACCACCTCCACCCCCAGCGTGGGCAGGAACGTCAGTGCCACCCGCCCCTCCTCCGCGCCCGTGAGTTCGGCCACTCCCTGCCGCAGGTCGTCCAGGGCGCGCTCCACGTGCGGCAGGAGCAGCCGCCCGGCGCGCGTCAGCCGCACACCCCGCCCCGTGCGCTCCACCAGCGCCATCCCCAGTTCCTCCTGCAAGCGGGCCAAGGCCCTGCTCAGCGTGGGCTGGGGCATGTCCAGCGCCTCGGCCGCGTGGGTGACGTGCTCGGTGCGGGCGACCGCCGAGATCATCCGCAACCGGGGTGCCAGCGTGCGGGTCAACGCCTCCACATCAGGATCATTCATACGGATCAGTATGCAACAACGTGAATCCATGCATTGGACGTATGAAAGCGGTCTTCCTAGCGTTGGGGCATGACCGTGACCAGCAGTTCCCCCACGCACCTCGACCCGCGCCCCCGCGCGGGCACGGCCGATTACCGGCGCACGGTCATCGCCCTGGTGGCGGCCGCCGTGGCCACCTTCGCCCAGCTGTGGTCCGTCCAGCCGATCCTGCCCGCCATCGCGGACGGCTTCGACGCCTCCGCCGGGCAGGCCGCCCTCGCCGTCTCCCTGGCCACCGGGGGGCTGGCCGGGTTCACCCTGATCTGGAGCGGCGCCGCCGACCGTGTCGGCCGCGCCCGCGTCATCGCGCTCTCCCTGCTGCTGGCCACCCTCCTGGGCGCCGCCGTGCCCTTCTCCACCGACCTGTGGACGCTCCTGCTCCTGCGCACCCTCCAGGGCGCCGCCCTCGGCGGTGTCTCCGCCGCGGCCGTGGCCTACCTGGCGGAGGAGATCCATCCCCGCGACGCACCCAAGGCCACCGGCCTGTACATCGCCGGGAACCCGCTCGGCGGTATGGGCGGGCGCCTCCTCGCCGGGTTCGCCGCCGACCTCGGGGGATGGCAGTGGGGGGTCGCAGCCAACACCCTCCTCGGCCTGGTCGCCCTCCTGGTGTTCGTCCTGGTGCTGCCGCGGCGGAAGTCCGGGGCGCCCACCCGGGCCAGCGCGACCGGCGACCGGTTGGGGGCCCGGCTCAGGGCGGCCCTGACCACGCGGGGGCTCCTCCCCATGTACGCCCAGGCCCTGCTGCTCATGGGCGCGTTCATGGCCGTGTACAACGTGCTCGGCTTCCGCCTCACCGACCAGCCCTTCGGCCTGTCGCAGGCGGTCGCGTCCCTGCTCTTCCTGTCCTACACGGCGGGGATGCTCGGCTCGGGCCTGGCGGGCTCGGCCACCCAGCGCTGGGGCAGGTACGGGGTCCTCACCACCGCCACCCTGCTCCTGCTCCTGGGCCTGGGCGGGCTGTTCACCACCTCGGTGCTCCTGCTCCTGCTGGCCCTGCTCCTGCTGACCTTCGCCTTCTTCTGCGCCCACGCCACCGCCTCGGCCTGGGTGGGTTCCCACGCGCACCGGGGTCGCGCGCAGGCGACGGCCGTCTACACGCTCGCCTACTACCTGGGCGCCAGCCTCTTCGGCTGGCTCGGCGGTGTGGTCTACGACGCGGTGGGCTGGAACGGCACCGTGGTCCTCGCGCTGTCCCTCACCGCGCTGGCGGGCCTCATCGCGCTGCGCCTGCGCCGCCTCCCGGCCCCCGACCTCGTCTGAGGCCCGCCTCAGGTCAGGGGGCGCACCGTGAGGCACTGTTCGGCGGTCCCGACCTCACCGAGCCGGTCGTGCAGGACCGTGCTGGTCAGACCCAGACCGGTGGGCCCGAACACCACCCGGGTGTCCAGCCCCACCCAGGGGCCCTCGGGCTTGCGGTGCAGGTGCACGGTGAGGTCCACGTTGGGGAACATCCACTCCGTGGGCGCCTGCCGTACGGCGACGCCGTTCGCGGTGTCCACCAGGGTCACGTAGGAGGCGACCGGACCGGCCTTCTCACCCTCGACCAGCTCCACGTCGGTGGTGAGCCAGGCGGTCCCGCGGCCACGCTCGGGTTCCCCGACCGGCCGGACGTCCAACGAGGCGATGTAGCCGCCCGGCCAGAGCGAGCTCATCCGCCTCTGCTGGAGGCCCTCCGGGGCGGGCAGCGGCGCGGCGGCCCCGCCCGCGACCTCCCGGGTGTCCCCGGGGGCGAGGAGCCAGGCCCGGGCCCGCACCAGCACGCGGTCCTCGGCGTACACGCGGGCCTCCACCAGTTCGATGGTGCGCCCCGGCCGGAGCGTCTCGACCTCCGTACGGCACTCGACCATCGGGAGTCTGCCCAGGATGTCGAAGGAGATCCGGGAGAGCAGCAGCCCCCTCCCGGCCGAGTGGGACTCGATCACGTGGGTGACCAGCCCTCCCAGGGGGCTGAAGTGTTGTTCGGAGGTGTTCCAGGCGCCACTGACGTGCGCGGTGGGCAGGTAGCGGTCCGTGCCCACCCGGACGAAGTACGCGTTCCGGCCCAAGGTGCTCTCCTGTACGACGGGTTCGTGCCTCCAGCATCATCCACCACCGCCCCCACCCGCCCCGTCACGGGAGGCGCCTTGCGGGCGTCCCCGGGGTGCGGGCCGACGGTCTCCGCGAAGGTGAGAACTTGGGCAAGCGCCTGCGAGCGGGGATCTGAGTGGTTACTGTGGCCCCACTCGTCCCTGCGATCGTGAGGTAGCCGATGGTTCACGAGTCGTTGTTCGGTCTCCCCGAGCTCTCCCCGGTGCCGGTGGTGATGAGCCTCGACGCCCAGTGGTACGAGCGGATGTGGAGCGGTGGGAAGACCCACGAGTTCCGGCGCCGGTTCCCCACCGGCGCGCCGGCCCAGTGGTTCGTCTACCTCACCGGGCCCGAGTCCCGGCTGTGCGCGGTGATCGACCTGGGGACGCCGATCGAGGGATCGCCCCGGGAACTCGCGCGGATCGCCGAGCGTGCGAGTCCGGGCGAGGGAACCCTGGTGGAGGAGTACCTGGCCAGGGGCGGGCGCGAGGTGGGGTACGCGATGCCCATCCTGCGGGTGCGGGAGTTCGCGGGCTTCACCGACACGGACCTGGATCGGATGCTCGACGGCTTCCGGCCACCCGAGGGGCACGTGCTGGTCAAGGGCCACGTCGGCTGGCGGGCCGTCTGCGACAGGCTGCTGTCCGGCGCGGTGGTGCGGGAGACCACCGCGTACTGACGCCCCCCCGGTCGGGGTAGGTCCTCCCGGGAGACGAGGAGGATCCATGCCGAGGTGCGATCACGACTGGACTTCGGGGCCCAACGGTGGGACCGAGCAGTGCTCGAACTGCGGAGCCATCCGGACCCGGAACTACTGAGCTCCCACCGCCGGGACCGCGACGCGCTCGCAGTCCGTGCAGTCGGCCCGGCACGGGGCACCGAAGTTGTTCATGCTCATGGACTTGCAGCGGGCGCACACCAGACGCCTGCCCCCCGGTGGGTCGTGACGCCACTCGTGATGTCCGCGGCGGCAGATCCCCGAGGGGAGGATGCGGGTGGGGTCGCTCGTGCTCATGAGGACACCGTAACCGTGGAGCACACGGACGGGAAGGGCCGCTCCGGAACGTCACGGAATGCGCCGCATTCGAGGGTTGGGGAGGTCTGCCCGACCGTCGGACCCGTTCCCGGGGGGAATTCCCGAACCCGTTCCGCCTGGTCGCGGCCCCGGGCCCGAGGGGACCGCTCCCCGGCCCCGAACGTTCCTTTGCCCGGCGATGGAGGGGCGGGCCGCCCTTCCGGGGAACGGATAGGGGAGACAGCCGCGCGGAGATAGTTTAAGATTCAACTTGTTGTGGCCAGCCGGACGAGAAAGGGTGAGGGACATGGACGTGCGCCCCTCGGGGATCCACCACGTGACCGCCATCGCGAGCGACCCCCAGGCCAACGCCGACTTCTACCTGAACGCGCTGGGCATGCGCATGGTCAAGAGGACGGTCAACTTCGACGCTCCCGAGACCTACCACTTCTACTACGGTGACCGCGCGGGCAACCCGGGCACCATCATGACCTTCTTCCCCTGGCCCGACGCGCCCAAGGGAAGGATCGGGGCCGGTCAGGCCACCACCACGACCTTCTCCGTGCCCGAGGGCTCACTGGGCTGGTGGGCCGACCACCTGGCCGCGCTGAACGTCCCCACCTCCCGCCCGAGTGAACGCGACGAGGAGGACGTCCTCACCCTGCGTGACCCGGACGGCCTCCTCATCGAACTGGCGGCCAGTGCCGACCACCACGACACCGACCCCTGGGACGGGGGAGCGGTCCCCGTCGACCACGCCATCCGGGGCATCCGCGCCGTCACCCTGACCGAACACGACGCGGACGCCACCGCCCTGATGCTCGGTGACCAGCTCGGTTTCCACCTGCACAGCGAGAACGGCGACCGGATGCGGTTCCGGACCAACGACACCGGCGAGGGCGTCGGCACCATCGTGGACGTCCTGGCCGACCCCAGGGCCGAACGCGGCATGGTCGCCGCCGGAACCGTCCACCATGTGGCCTACCGCGCCCCGGACACCCCCGTCCAGGAGTCCTGGCGCCAACGTCTGGAGGACGACGGCGTCGGGGTCACCGAGATCCGCGACCGCACGTACTTCACCTCGATCTACTTCCGTGAGCCCGGCGGCGTGCTCCTGGAGATCGCCACCGACGGACCCGGATTCGACTACGACGAACCGCTCCTGGAACTGGGCCGCTCGCTGAAGCTGCCGCCGTGGCTGGAACCCAACCACGAGCAGATCGCCGCCCGCCTGCCGCGCGTGGAGGTCGACCAGTGACCACCCCCGCGACCTCGGTCGAGGACTTCGTCCACGTCTTCGAGCCCGCGACCGCGCCGGACCGGCCGACCCTGCTGCTCCTGCACGGGACCGGCGCCGACGAACACGACCTGCTGCCCCTGGGCCGCGCCCTGGCGCCCGGCGCCGCGCTGCTCTCCCCGCGCGGCAAGGTCGACGAGAACGGCATGAACCGCTGGTTCCGGCGGTTGCGGGAGGGCGTCTTCGACGTCGAGGACCTCATCGAGCGCACCGCCGAGCTGGCCGGCTTCGTCAGGGCCGCCACCGCCGCCTACGACCTGGATCCCGGGCGGATCGTGGTGAGCGGTTTCTCGAACGGGGCCAACACAGGTGCGGGTCTGCTGCTGCTCCACCCCGGGCTGTTCGCGGGCGCGGCGCTGTTCGCGGGCGGCGCCCCCCTTCAGGGACGTGAGCCCGGTCCGGTGGACCTGTCGGGCACGCGCGTGTTCCTCGGCAACGGAGTGGCCGACCCCATCACCACCGTCGACCAGTCCCGGCTGCTCGCCTCCCAGCTGGAGGAGCGGGGCGCGCGGGTCCTGGTCCGGGAGCACCCCGGGGGACACCAGCTCCCCGCCCAGGTGCTGGCCGACGCCGGGGACTGGTTCGCCCGCGCGGGGTTCTGAACCCGGGGACCCGCCCCCCGGGTCCCCGCCGCGCGGCGGTGGCGCTCCCTGAACCCGGGCGTCACCGCTTCCCTCCACACCACGGTGGATCCACGCCCAGCAGTCGTTTCTCCATGTAAGGGGATCAACGCTCCGGGTACGTGACAAAGCGGTACACATCGGTGGCTAGATTGGCTCGCGCCCCGTTCCTCGTCACGGAAGACCACCGATGATCCTCTCTCACACCGCGCAGATCCGGTGATGGACCCCGAGATCCTCGGGCTGCTGTTGCTCGCCGCCGTCGCCGCGGGGTGGATCGACGCCGTCGTCGGGGGCGGCGGCCTGCTCCTGCTCCCCGCCCTCATGGTCGCCGCCCCCAACACGCCCCTGGCCACGCTGCTGGGCACCAACAAGCTCGGCGCGGTCTTCGGCACGACCTCCGCCGCCATCGCCTACGCCCGCAAGGTGCGCATCGACCGCCGGGTCGTGGTCCCCACCGCGGGGCTCGCCCTGCTGGGTTCGGGGCTGGGCGCCGCCCTGGCCACCGCGCTCACCGCCGACGTGCTCAAACCGATCATCATGGTCGTGCTGGCCGGGGTGGCCCTGATGGTGGTCTTCCGACCCGCCATGGGCACCTCACCCGACCCGGCGCTGCGCACCCGCAACCGGATCCTGGCCGTCCTGGCGCTGGCCGGGCTCGGCGTGAGCTTCTACGACGGCATCATCGGTCCCGGTACGGGCGTGTTCCTGATCATCGCCTTCACCGCGGTACTCGGCCTGGACTTCCTCCAGGCCTCCGCCTCGGCCAAGATCGTCAACGTGTGCACGAACCTCGGCGCCCTGGTGGTCTTCGGGCTCGGCGGCCACGTGGACTGGCTGCTCGGCCTGGGGCTGGCGGTCTGCACGATCCTGGGCGCCCAGGTCGGCGCCCGCATGGCCCTCCAGCGGGGGTCGGGGTTCGTCCGCGCGGTGCTGCTCGTCGTGGTGCTCGCCCTGCTCGCCCGGATGGCCTGGGACGTCTTCGCCTGACCCCCGCCCGCTCTCGCCCGACCTCCGTTGTCAGAGGGCGGGGGAGGCCTCTCCGGTCAGGGCGGCGGTGACGTCCTCGATGATCCGGTGGGCGCCGTGGTAGTTGGCCGAGCCCCAGAAGTCGTGGTCCACCCGGTACACCCGCTCCTCCTGGACCGCGCCCAGGTTGGCCCACAGTCCGTCGGAGAAGGTACTGGGGGCGTCCGGGTAGCCGGAACCGGCCAGGACGAACACCGCGTCGCCGTCGGCCCGGTCCAGATTCTCGTAGCTGTGCGGGACGAAGTCGGTGTCACCCTCGCCCTCCAGCTGGGAGTCGGGGCGGGCGAAGCCCAGATCCGCCACGACCTGCCCCGGGAACGACTCCGGGGTCTCCAGGCGGATCTCGGTGTCGCTCTGCAACCGCACCAGGGAAAGCTCGGTCCCGGCCGGGTCCACCCCGGCCCCGGCCAGGTCGGCGCGGGCCCGCTCGACCGCGGTGTCGTAGGCGCCCACCACCTCCTCGGCCTCCTCCTCGGAGTCCAGGATCCGGGCGACCTCCTCCAGGTGGCCGCGCCAGGAACCGGTGCCCTCCCACTCCAGCAGCACCGTGGGCGCGATCGCCTCCAGGGTGTCCAGCATCCCGGCCTGGGTGCCGTTGGGCGTGCTCACCCCGATGATGAGGTCGGGCGCCGCCGTGGCCAGCTCCTCGACGTTGACGTCGTCCTCGACCGGCGAACTGGTGACCAGGGTCAGTTCGGCGCCGTCCACGTCATCGGGTAGGAAGGGAGCGAGCCCCTGGTCGGGCTCGCCGGGGGTGCCCATGGTGCCGACCGCGTCGTGGCCCAGCAGGGTGAGGGCCGCGAGGGTGGGGCGCCACAGCACGGCGATCCGCTCGGGGGAGTCGGGGATCTCCACGGTGCCGTTGGCCCCCTGGACCGTCCGGGTGTCTCCTTCGGCGGGGCTCCCGCCCTCGGTGCCGCAGGCGGTCAACGCCAGGGTTCCGGCCAGGGCGAACACGCTCAGGGGGCGGAGCGGGCGGGTGGGTTCGGGCATCTGAGGGGACCCTTCCGTGCGAACGTGATGTAGGTAAGGCTAACCTGTCTGGGTGGGTTCTGGTCGATTCCGACCAGGACCTCCGCGACGCTCCGCCGGTTCCACCACGGGCGAGCCTCACCACGAACCACCAGCACCCAGTAAGACGAACGGGGAACCCGTGGCCCTGCGCGCGACCGCGCCAACGCGCCCCACCCTCACCAGACGCGTCATCCGCCCCATCGGCCTCCTGGTCGCCCTGGGCGTCCTCGCCCTGTGCGCGCTCCTGAGTATCACCGTCGGGGCCAAACCCATCCCCGCCGCTGACGTGTGGGCCGCCCTGACCGCCTACGACGGATCCTACGACCACGACGTGATCCGCACCCTGCGCGTCCCCCGCACCATCATCGGGATCTTCGTCGGCGCCGCCCTCGGCCTCGCCGGGGCCCTCATGCAGGCCCTGACCCGCAACCCCCTGGCCGAACCCGGCATCCTCGGCGTCAACTCCGGCGCCGCCGCGGCCGTGGTCGTGGCCGTCTTCGTGTTCGGCGCCAGCGGTTCCGCCCTGGTCTGGCCCGCCTTCCTCGGCGCGGCCCTGGCGGCGATCGCCGTCTACGCCCTGGGCTCACGCGGTCGCGCCAGCGCCACCCCCGTGCGCCTGGCCCTGGCCGGGACGGCGCTGGCCGCCGTCCTCCAGGGGATCATCTACGGCGTCATCGTGCTCAACGACTTCGTGTTCGACCGCATCCGGTTCTGGCAGGTCGGGTCCCTGACCGGGCGCGACCTCGACCTCTTCCTCCAGGTCGCTCCCTTCCTGGTCGTCGGCATCCTGGTCACCCTGGCCCTGGGCCCCTCGCTGAACGCGATGGCCCTGGGCGACGACCTGGCCGCCACCCTGGGCGCCAGGATCCCCCTGATCCGCGCCGGAACGGCCGTGGGCGTCATCCTGCTGTGCGGCGCCGCCACCGCCGCCGCCGGTCCCATCTGGTTCGTGGGCCTGATCATCCCCCACGCCGCCCGCGTGATCACCGGCCCCGACCAGCGCTGGCTGCTGCCCTACGCGGCGGTCCTGGGCGCGGTCCTGCTCACCGCCGCCGACACCGTCGGTCGCGTCATCCTGCCCAGCTCCGAACTGGAGGTCGGCATCATCACCGCACTCGTCGGCGCCCCCCTGTTCATCGCCCTGGTCCGTAGCAGAAGGCTGGCCCAGCTGTGAGTGACACCCTGACATCGCGCCCGCGCACCGACGCGTCCGCGCGCCTCACCCCGCGCGGAACCCACGCCTGGCGCTCGCGTGGCGGCCGGATCTCCTTCCTGGTGCGCCCGCGCACCCTCGTGATCAGCCTGGCGCTGATCGCCGTCACCCTGGCGACCCTGGTGGTGTCGGTTGCGGTCGGCGACTACGAGATCCCGCTCTCGGCGGTGCCCTCCGCCCTGCTGGGGTACGGCGAACGCCTGGACGTGTTCTTCGTGCAGGGCGTGCGCCTGCCCCGGGCCCTGACCGCGATCGGTGTGGGCGCCGCCCTGGGTATCGCCGGAGCCGTCTTCCAGAGCCTGTCCCGCAACGCCCTGGGCAGTCCCGACATCATCGGGTTCACCTCCGGCGCGGCCACCGGCGCCGTGGCCGCCATCCTCGTCCTGGGCGCCGGTCGGCTCGTGGTCTCCCTGGGGGCGATCGCTGGCGGACTGATCACCGCCGGGGTGGTCTACCTGCTGGCGATGAAGAACGGGGTCCAGGGGTACCGGCTGGTCCTGGTCGGCATCGGCATCAGCGCCATGCTCGCCTCGGTACGCGACTACCTCATGACCCGCGCCGACCTCACCGACGCGCTGGGCGCGCAGATCTGGATGATCGGCAGCCTCAACGGCCGTGGGTGGAGCGAGACGGCGGCGGTGTGGATCGGCCTGGCCGTGCTGGCCCCGATCATTTTCGCCGTCGGACAGCGCCTGCGCTTCCTGGAACTGGGCGAGGACACCGCCCGGGGCCTGGGCGTGAACGCGCAGTCCACCCAGATCATCGCCCTGGCCGCCGCCAGCGCCCTGACCGGCGCGGCCATCGCCGTGGCGGGCCCGATCGGGTTCGTGGCCCTGGCCGCGCCCCAGCTGGCCCGGCGCCTGACCCGCACCGGAGGCACCACCCTGGTCGGGGCCGCGCTCATGGGCGCCACGCTGCTCGTCCTGGCCGACCTCGTCGCCCTGCGCCTGATGGCCCCCACCCAGCTGCCCGTGGGAGTCGTCACCGCCGTCATCGGCGGCAGCTACCTCATCTGGCTGCTCTACACCGAATGGCGCGGAGGCCGGGCCTGACCGCCCGCGCGCCCCGCCCGTTCCGAGCAGCCCACCGCACAGCCCCACCCGAAAGAGAACGATGACCGACGACGCCAGCAACCGCCTCTCGGGCCAGGACCTCACCCTGTCCTACGACCAGCGCGTCATCTCCCGCGACCTGGCCGTGCGTATCCCCGACAACTCCTTCACGGTCATCGTGGGACCCAACGCGTGCGGCAAGTCCACCCTGCTGCGGGCCCTGTCGCGCACGCTCCGGCCGGCGCGGGGCAACGTGCTCCTGGACGGCCAGGTGATCAGCTCCTACCCGGCCAAGGAGGTCGCGCGCCGTCTGGGCCTGCTGCCGCAGTCGTCGATCGCCCCGGACGGCATCGGTGTGGCCGACCTCGTGGCCCGGGGACGCTTCCCGCACCAGAGCTTCCTGCGCCAGTGGTCGGCGCAGGACGAGGCCGTGGTCACCGAGGCGATGACCGCCACCGGCGTCGCAGCGCTGGCCGACCGGTCCGTGGACGAACTCTCCGGCGGCCAGCGCCAGCGGGTGTGGCTGGCCATGGTCCTGGCCCAGCAGACCCCCCTGCTGCTGCTGGACGAGCCCACCACGTACCTGGACATCGCCCACCAGATGGACATGCTCGACCTGTGCGCCGACCTGCACGCCGAGCAGGGGCACACGCTGGTCGCGGTCCTGCACGACCTCAACCACGCCTGCCGCTACGCCACCCACCTGATCGTGATGAAGGACGGTGAGATCGTGGCCGAGGGCGACCCCGCGACGGTGGTCACCGCCGACCTGGTGGAGAAGGTCTTCGGGCTGCCGGTGCGCATCATCCCCGACCCCGAGACCCACACCCCGATGATCGTCCCGGTCGACCGCCGGGGCAGGGGCCGCGACCACCGCTGAGCGGCCTGCGGCCCGCCCCGCCGGGCGAGGGGCCGCAGATCCCCCTCACCCGGGACGTACCGGGGGCCGGGCCGACTCCGCTCAGCGTCCCAGCAGGCTCCTCAGCTCGGCCACCACCCCGGCCGGATCCTGTTCGGCCATGAAGTGCCCGCTGTCCACCGTGGCGTGCCGCAGGTCGCCGGCCCACGCGCCCCACAGGGCGGCGGCGTCGTAGCCCAGGGCCGCGCCCCAGTCCTGCTGGAGCACCGTCACCGGCATCTCCAGGCGCCGCCCTGCGGCACGGTCGGCCTCGTCGTGTTCGACGTCGATCCCGGCCGAGGCGCGGTAGTCGGCCACGATCGAGTCCACCGCCCCGGCGCTGGCGTCCAGGTAGGCCCGGCGCACCTCCTCGGGGAGGGCCCCCGGCTCGGTGGCCCACGCGTCCAGGAAGTACCCGAAGAACTCCTCCGCGCTGGCGGAGATCATCCGCTCGGGCAGCCCCGGAGGCTGGGCCATCAGGTAGAGGTGGAAGCCGACCGCGCCCCGCACCCCGTGCAACGCCTCCCACATGTCCAGGGTCGGCAGCACGTCCAGGCTGGCCAGGTGCGTGACCGCCCCGGGGTGGTCGAGGCCGGTGCGCACCGCCACCAGCGCTCCGCGGTCGTGCCCGGCCAGTGCGAACCGCTCGTGTCCCAGGGCCCGGGCCAGCTCGACCACGTCCGCGCCCATGGTCCGCTTGGAGTAGACCTCGGGCCCGGTCGCCAGGGGCTTGTCGCTGTCGCCGTAGCCGCGCAGGTCGGGGCAGATCACGGTGTGGTCGGCCGCCAGGTCGGCGGCCACGTGCCGCCACATCAGGTGGGTCTGCGGGAACCCGTGGAGCAGCACCAGGGGCGGCCCCGACCCCCCGACCGCCACGTGCAGCGACACCTCGGGGGCCACCCGCACCCGCTCGTACTCGAATCCCTCGATGACCGGAGCCATGCGTCCGCCTCTCACTCGTTCCTTCGTACACCACCAGCCTGTCGCCCCCCGATGAGCAACGGATGAGTGAACGCCCGGCCCGGGGCCTCGCCCGGACCGCTCACGCGCGACGTCGGCCGACCACGGCGCCACCGTCACGACCGCCACCCCGGCCACGGTCCCCGTGCGCCCGACCACAGCGCCGGACCACCGCACCGCTGACCAGCCGGTACGTTGACCACGACGCACACGATGAACGAGGGGGTGCCGGTGCGGGTCAGCTTCGGGGTGCTCGGCCCCGTCACCGCCTGGGACGGGGCCGGAGACGAGCTCGCCCTGCGCGGGCCACGTCACCGCGCCGTCCTGGCCCGGCTGGTCATCGCCCGACGCCGCGTCGTGCCCGTGGAGCTCCTCGTCGACGACCTGTGGGAGGGCGCCCCGCCCGCCGGGGCCACCAGCGCCGTGCGCACCTTCGTCGCCGCGCTGCGCCGCGCCCTGGAACCCGACCGCCCGCCGCGCACCGCCGCCGCCCTGCTGACCACGCGCGGCCCCGGCTACGCCCTCGACGCCGCCCCGGACTCCGTCGACGCCTGGGTGTTCGAGGACCGCCTCCAACGCGCCGCCACCCTCCCTCCCGAGGGGGCCCTGCCCCTCCTCCAGCGGGCCCTGGACCCCTGGCGCGGATCCGCCTACGCCGACTTCCCCGAAGCCCCCTGGGCCCGAGCCGAACGCGCCCGTCTGACCGAACTACGGCTGGGCGCCCTCGAACACCTCGCCCGGGTCCGGCTGGACCTGGGGCAGGCCGCCCGGGCCGTTCCCGACCTGGACGCCCACGTGGCCGAACACCCCTGGCGGGAGGACGCCTGGCGCCTGCTCGCCCTGGCCCTGTACCGCACCGGTCGCCAGGGGGACGCGCTGGCCGTCCTGCGTCGGGCCCGGTCCCTGCTCGTGGAGCGGCTGGGTGTGGATCCGGGCCCCGCTCTGCGCCGTCTGGAACGGGACATCCTGCGCCAGGACTCCCTCCTCGACCTCGGCCCCGCCGGGCCGCGCCCCGGTGAGGGCACCACCCCCGGGGACCAGCTGTGGAACCAGGCGGCCGACGCCTACCAGCGCGTCACCCCCGGGGCGCGGGTCCGGCTCGAGTCCACCGTCAACCTGCTGCGGGACCTCGCCGTCACCGGCCCCGAAGGGCTCCGGACCGCCCGGGCGCAACGCCTGGCCGCCGTCACCGCCGCCGAGGAGCTCGGAGACCCCCTCCTCACGGCACGGGTGATCGGCGCCTACGACGTTCCCGCGAACTGGACGCGGGTGGACGACCCCGAACGGTCCGCCCGGGTGGTCGCGGCGGCCGAGCGCACCCTGGCGGCGCTCCCCGACACCGGTCACGAGGGCGCCCGCGCACGGCTGTCGGCCACCGTCGCGCTGGAGTCGCGCGGCACCCGTGGCGCACGAGGTCCGCAGGCCGCGGCCGAGGCCGAACGGATCGCCCGTGACCTGGGCGACCCCACCCTGCTGGCTTTCGCCCTGAACGCCCGCTACATGCAGACCTTCCACCGGACCGGTCTGGCACCCGAGCGGGACGCCCTGGGTGCCGAGCTCGTCACCCTGGCCACACGGCACGACCTGGTCACCTTCCGGATCCTGGGCCACCTGATCCGGCTCCAGTCCCTCGCCGCGCTGTCCGACTGGGCGGGAGCCGACCAGCACGCGCGGGCCGCGCGGGAACTGGGGGAGCGGCACGAACGCCCGCTGACCGGGGTCTTCGTGGGGTGGTACCGGGCGCTGCGCGCCGCCGCCGACCCCGAGACCCTTTTCGAGGACGCGTACACCGCCCTGCGCGAGGCCGCGTCCTCGCTGCGGGGAGCGGGCATGCCCGGACTCGAACACGGGTGGGAACCCCTGGCCCTGCTGTGCCTGCGTCTACGACACGGCATGCCCGCCCCCGCGGACGACGGTGTCGACTACGGCCCCCACGAGCCCTGGACGCGCCCCCACGTGCTGCTCGCCCGGCACCGGTACGACGAGGCCGCCGCCGCGCTGGCGCGCCTGCCGGAGCCGCCGCGCGACCTCCTGCTGGAGGCCCGGTGGGCGCTGGTGGCCCGTGCCGCCGTGGCGCTGGGGGACCGGACCGCGATGCGCCGGGCGCTGACGGCGCTCACCCCGGCCGTCGCGGAGGGGGCTGGAGCCCAGACCGGCATGCTCACCCTGGGCCCGGTCGCCGATCACCTGGACTCCCTCCAGCGCGCCCTGGACACCTGATCCCGACAGAAAAGGCATTTGGGTCTTCTTGGCGGCATCCCCGGGGCTGGACACCACAACCCTCAACCCCTGACTTGAAGGTCGAAGTCGAAGCACACGGCGCGGGAGCCCCCGAACCCCCGACCGGGACGGAGCCAGATCCCCGCCACCCGGCTAGGTCCCCGACAACTCCAGACGCAACACCAACGACACCAGCTCCACCACGACCTCCTTGACCGACTCCCGCTCACGCGCGTCACACAACAACACCGGAACACCGTCCGCCACGTCCAACGCCACCCGCACGTCCTCCGCCCGGTGCGTGCGCTGACCGTCGAAACAGTTCACCGCCACCACGAACGGCACCCCCCGCGACTCGAAGAAGTCGATCGCGTCGAAGGAATCGGCCAACCGGCGCGTGTCCGCCAGCACCACCGCCCCCAACGCCCCCTGCGCCAACTCCTCCCACATGAACGAGAACCGCCGCTGACCCGGCGTCCCGAACAGGTACACCACCGTCGACCCGTCCAACGTGATCCGACCGAAGTCCAACGCCACCGTCGTCGTGGTCTTGCCCTCCACGCCGTCCAGATCGTCCACACCCACGCTCTCGGAGGTCATCACCTCCTCGGTGTGCAACGACTCCACCTCACTCAACGCCGAGACCAGCGTCGTCTTGCCCGCCCCGAAACCACCCGCGACCACGATCTTCAACGTGTCCGGAACGGGACCACCCTGGGCCACCGAGCCCTCCATCAACACCTCACAACTCCCGGATGCGTTCCAGGACGGAACGCAACGTCCGCGCGTCCGGCCGCTGCCTCTCCCAGTCCGAGGTGTGCACCACCACCAGACCCTGATCCAACAGATCCGCTAACAGGACCCGCAACACCCCCAACGCGAACCCCGAGCGCGAAGCCACCTCCGCCACCGACACCGGCCGCACACACAGCGACAGGATCAGCTCCAACTCCGGGTCCACCTCCCGCCGCTCCACCGACGAGACCACCACCTGCGAAGTCATCGAGAAGTCCGACCGCGAGGGACGCGTGCGACCCCCCGTCAACGAGTACGGGCGAATCAGACTCGACTCAGCCGACCACCCCTCCTCCGCAGGAGCCGGACTCATCCCTCACCTCCCCGCCTCCGGGGCAGCGCCGACAGGTACGGACCCACCTGCCGCACCAGACGGTTCACCTCGAACGCCGCCTGCCCCATGTCGCACGAGACGTCGGCCACCAACGCCAGCTGAGCCCCCTGCCCGGCGGGCAGCACGAAGAAGAACACGTTGTCCATCTCCACCACGCACTGGCGCACCTCGGCCGCGCCCACCTGGGCACGCGCACCCCGAGCCAGGCTCGCGAACCCCGACGCGATCGCCGCCAGCCGCTCACCCTCCTCCCGCCCCACCCCCGCCGAACACGACAACGGCAACCCGTCCGCCGACAACAACAGCGCCTGACGCGCCCCCGCCACCCGCTCCACCAGGTCACCCATCAACCAGTCCAGCCTCTGCCCCGCGGACGCCCCGTCCACGCCGTTCCGACCCTCAGCCGTGGTCCCAGCCGACACCGACATCACCCTTCCGCACTCTCACCGTGGCGCGACCCCTGCTTGGGCGCACCCTCCGCCAAACCGGCACCGGAGGACTCCGCGCGTCCGCGTTCCGTGCCGGCCTGGAAGGAGCTCATCATGGACCTGATCTCCGACAGCGAACGCTGCCCCCCGGTGGCCCCGGCACCGCGGGAGACGGCCCCACCGTCGTCCCCGACCTCCGCCACTCCCGGCGCCGGGGGAGGGGACTCCCTACGGCGCCGACGCACGGGCAGCCCCATGTAGGTCCCACCCGTCGCGGGGGAGGGGACCGGCGGCACGTCCCCGCCTGCCTGGTCGCCGCCGTCCCGGGCGCCGGGGCGCACCCGCCGGTCCAGCGCCGGAGCACCGGCGTTCGGCGTCACGGAGACGGGGGAGACCGGCTCCGCGCCCGCCAGCGCGTCACCGCTCCCGGGACCCGCCACGGCGTCCCCCCCGCTCCCGCGGCCCACCACCCCCACACCGCGCATCGGTCCGGTAGAACCGTCGCGCGCCACCAGCACCCGCTCCGGAAGGCGTACCAGCGCCCGCGTGCCCTGGTACGGCGAGGCCCGCAGCTCGACCACGAACCCGTGCCGCGACGCGATGGTGGCGACCACGAACAACCCCAGCTGCGAGTCCTCCCGCATCCGCGCCAGGTCGAACCGGGGCGGCTCGGCCAGCAACGCGTTGGCCGACTCCAGCTGACCCACGGTCATGCCCAACCCCTCGTCCTCGACCTCCACCAGGCAGTCGCCGTCCTCCAACGTCCGACCGCTCACGGACACCTCCGTCCCCGGGGGCGAGAACGACGCCGCGTTCTCCAGCAGCTCCGCGACCAAGCGCACCAGATCCGATCCCGCCTCGCCGGACAGCGACACCCGGGGCAGCGCCAGGACCCGGACCCGGGCGTAGTCCTCGATCTCGCTGGCGGCGGCACGCACCGCCTCGTGCAACCCCACCGACCCGCCCCCACGACGGGAGGGGCGATCACCGCTGAGCAGCATCAGGTTCTCCGCGTTGCGGCGCATCTGCGTACTGAAGTGGTCGATCCGAAACAGCGACTCCAGGACCTGGGGGTCGGTCTCGGTCCGCTCCAACCGGTCCAACAGCGAGAGCTGACGGTGCACCAACGACTGCGTGCGCCGCGTGATGTTGCGGAACACGTTGCGCACCCCCGCACGCACCTGGGCCTCCTCCACCGCCGCCACCACCGCGGCCCGCTGCGCGTCGTCGAACGCCTCGGCCACCTGCCCGAGCTCGTCACGGGGCCCGCCCCTCAGTCGGGGCGCCTCCGCGTCCACGTCCACACTCTCGCCCGCGCGCAGCCGCGCGCTCACCTGAGGCAGCCGGAACCGGGCGTGGTGCAGGGTGTGCGTGCGCAGGTCCTGGAGGCGACGCCCCAGACGCTGCGAACCGGTCACCGCCACCACGACCGAGGCCAGGGCCACGGCCAGGGCGAGGACGCTCACGAGCAGCACGCCCAGGAGCAGCTCCCGCGCGTGGGCGTGCCCCGTCTCGACGATCTGCGCCATGCGTGCGCGCTCGACCGCGCGCAGGCGCTCGTCCAGGTCCCCGGTGGCCTCGCTCCAGCTGCGGGGCTCGACCGGGACGCGGGTGTCGGGGCCTCCGGGGTTGCCGATGACGATGTCCTGGAGGCTGTACACGGCACGTTTCTGCGAGGAGCCGTTGAGCTCGGTGTAGTCCTGGCTGCGCTGGCTTCCGGTGGCGGACTCCACCTGGGTCCAGGTGTGGCGCTGGGCGCCCGCGGCGGACGCGAACCGGGTGTGGGCCTCGGAGGTGAAGGAGCCGGTGGCGACGGAGTGGGTGAGGACGGCGTCCTGCTGGCTGAGGTACTCGCGTGAGCGCAGCAGGGACGCGAGCGAACGCAGGTGGGGGGAGAGCGCGACGTCGGTCCGGTCGACCTGGGCGTCCCAGATCTCCAGCCCCGACTCGATCATGCGGTGGTAGGGCTGGGCGGCCACCTCCAGGGGGTCGACCTCGGGACCCAGGTCGTCGACCACCTCGGTGCGGTGGCGATCGAGGAGGTTGAGCTGTCCCTGGAGAGCGAGGACCTCCCGGGGCAGGTCACCGCGGCCGTACCGGCTCAGGGCCTGGTCGAGGTCGTGGGCGCTCTGGTCGGTGGCGTCACGGGCGGCGTCGAGCTGGTCCAGGGTGCCGCGTGCGGCCCCGGGGGTGGCGGCCGCCATGGTGGCGCGCCGCTCCCACTGGAGATGGGTGATCACGTCCACGACGGGCTGGCCGACCTCGTCGATGAAGGCGGTGGTGGCGTTCAGGTCGCGGATGTCGGTTGCCAGGACGGTGCTGAGCACCGCCCACAGGGCCAGCAGGGCGGTGCTGGGGATGAGCACCAGGCTGACCATGCGGGCGCGGAGCGAGGAGCGCTTCTCGACGGGCATGGGCTCGCTTCCGGGGGGAGGGGCGCGCGCGGCCGGTGGGGTCAACCGGGTGGGGGAGAGGGGCTGTGGTGTCCCAGAGCTAACCGCTCCGAGGGGGGATTTGCAAGGTTTCCGGGGTGGCCGGATCCGGTTGTGACGCTGAGGACGCGGGTCATCTCGTGGGGCTACCAGAGGGGCGGCGAACCGCTTCTTGTAAATCTACGACGTAAAGGTGCGGCGCCCTTGCAGGGAAAGACAAAGCCAAGAACACAATGGAGCGGCTCACGCCGCACCGAGAAACCCGGGCTTGCGCCGTGTCCCGCGTCCCGGCGCGTATCCCGCTCGACATGGCGGAGTTCTCCGGCCCTCGGACAGGGCCGGTTCCGGCCAAACACGGATTGGCCCCGAAACCGGCACCTTCCGTCAGGGGTCGCCTACGGAGGGGGAGTGGCCGTCGCCCTCGACGTCCCCGTGCTCACGCCCTCAACGGAGACGGGGGCAGCCGGATCCGTGAGTTCGGGGCGGGCGCTCACCGGTCCCTCCTCCGCTCCCGGCGGGGCCGCCGTGTTGTGGGTGCGGCAGGTGTGGGTAGGGGGCGAGGAGAGTTGTGTGCTGAGCGCGGTGGGGGAGCGATGGCTGTTCTGAGCGAGGAAGAGATCCGTGACGGGCTGGGCCGGTTGACGGACTGGGAGTGGGACTCCGAGGCCGCGACCATCCGGCGTTCGGTCCGGTTGGTGGGATTCCTGGAGGCCGTGGCACTGGTGAACGAGGTGGCGCAGGCGGCGGAGCAGGCCGGGCACCACCCGGACATCGACGTCCGATACGACACGGTGCTGTTGGTACTGAGCACGCATGACGAGGGCGGCGTCACCGAGAAGGACATGGCGTTGGCGGCCCGGGTGGACGAGTTGGTGGAGGGCACCGCGCGGCTGAAGGAGTGAGCGGGCGGGTGCGCGACGACGGGCGGGTGCGCCCTCGGGTCGGGCGGACTTCCCCTCGGCCGATGTCTTGCCCGCACGGCACGGCGGAACCGCGCGGCCCTGCCTGCCCTTGGCCGCGGGGACGCGTGTGAGCCCGCGTGGCCGCTGCCCTGGCCCACGGGGCTCCTGTGGTGCCTCACCCGTCGCGCTGGCCCCGCCGTGCGGCGAGGGGCCCGGAGCGCCGGGCCGTTCAGCGTAGGCGGGCTCTGCGCATCTTGCCGGAGGCGGTGCGGGGCAGCTCGTCGATGAAGTCCACGCTGTGGGGCGCGGCGTGGGGAGCGAAACGGGCGCGGACCCAGGCGCGGAGTTCCTCGGCGAGTTCGGGGGTGCCGGTGTGTCCCGGGGCGAGGACGATGCGGGCGCCGACGAGGTGTCCGGCGAGGTCGTCGGGGATGGCGTAGACGCCGCTCTCCTCGACGGCCGGGTGGGTGTTGAGGACGGCTTCGACCTCGGTGGGGCCGATGCGGTAGCTGCGGGTGATGATGGCGCCGTCGTCGCGGGTGGAGAAGTGCAGGTTGCCCTGGCGGTCCATGATGCCGGTGTCGCCGGTGAGGTGATAGGTGCGTCCGGGCGTGAAGCGGATGTCGGCGGTGTTCTCGTAGCCGAGGTAGCCGTCGAACCAGTCGAGGGGGCTGTGGTCGCGGTCGATGGCGATGCGGCCGTAGGCGCCCAGGGGCGCGGGTTCGTCGGTGATGGCCTCGAGGACCTGGATGTCCCAGCCGGGGAGGGCGGGGCCGATGGCTCCGGGGGGCGCGGTGGTGGCGGGGTCGGGGAGGTCGCCGTTGGGGAGTCCGGCGCACCAGCCGAGTTCGGTCTGGCCGTAGTGGTCGCGGACGGGGACGCCGAAGAGGTCGGTGGCCCAGTCGATGACCTCGGGTGCGAGGGGTTCTCCGGCGCTGGCGAGGCGTTGGACGACGATCTCGGGCGGGAGGGTCTTGGTGGCGGCCCTCAGGGTGCGGAAGGTGGTGGGGTCGGAGGCGAAGTTGGTGACCTGGTGGAGGCCGAGGACGTCGAGGGTGAGTTCGGGGTCGAAGAATCCGGCGCGCAGGGCGAGGGAGTTGTGTCCGGCCAGGAGGGGAGAGATGAGGCCGTGGTAGAGGCCGTAGGCGGAGCCGGGGTCGGCGGTGTTCCAGTAGACGTCGTCGTCGTGTACGCCGAGGCCGAAGTGGTGGTAGGCGTGCATGGCGGAGAGGGCGCGGGCGGGGACGCGGACGCCTCGGGGTGGGCCGATGAGGTTGGAGACGTAGACGGTGGCGATGTCGCCGTCGCCGGTGGTGGTGTGGGGGGTGGTGTGTGGGGGGTGTTGGCTGAGGGTGGTGAGGGTGTGGTCGCCGTCGCGGAGTGGTTGTGGTCCGGTGGTGGCGATGTTCCAGGTGGGGTCGGTGGGTGTGTGGGGGGTGGGGTCGAGTTTGGTGCGGTATTCGTCGGCGCAGATGACGAGGCGGGTGTGGGAGTCGGTGAGGCGTTGGGTGATGGCTGAGGGGGCGAAGGAGGAGAGGAGGGGGACGAGGACCGCTCCGAGGCGCCAGGTGGCGAGGGCGGTGATGGTGAGGTCGATGCCTTTGGGGATGAGGGTGGCGATGCGGTCGCCGGGCTGGATGCCGTGGTGGGCGAGTCCGGTGGCGAGGGTCTGTGAGCGTTCGCGGAGTTGGCCGTAGGTGAGGGTGGTGGGTTCGAGGGTGGGGCCGATCTCGGTGGTGGCGATGGTGTGGGGGTCGTGGCGGTCGCAGAGGAGGTGGGCCACCGACGTGGTGGGGGTGTCGTAGGTGGCGATCCAGTCGCGCAGGAGTTGCGCTGGGTCGGACATCGGTGGTGTTCCTCGTTTTCGGTGGGTGTGGTGTTGCTTGGTGGGTTACCACAACACTATGCCCACGTGGTGATGTGTTGTGGGTCTGGTCTCATCGGGGGTGGGTGGGGCGGGGGCGGTTTGGTGGTTCTGGGGTGTTTTGGGGTGGGGTCTTCTTCCCTCGGGGTGGGTGGGGGCGACAGGATGTGCGCATGGACAGTGCGCGTGTGGTGGAACGGTTCGGGCTCGACGCTGGTGTGCGGGAGTGGTTGGAGGCCTGTGAGGCGTTGCCGGAGCCGGAGGTGGGGTTGAGGGTTCCTTCGGTGGCTGAGGCCGCTGAGGTGTTGGACGCGTTCGTCCTGGCCGATGACGACCGTGCGGAGGTGGAGGCGTTGTGGCCGGGGGCTCCGGGCGCGGACGGGCGGTGGCCGGAGGAGTTGTGGCACCTGGTCGGGTGTATGTACCGGCGGCTGTGGGCGGACGCGGACGTGCCGGTGGGGGTGTGGCGGCCGTGGCCGACGCTGGTGGAGGCCGAGGACGCGCGGGTGCGGGTGGCGTCGTTGTGGGCGTTCGTGGCGATGGTTCCGGAGCAGCTGCGGCGGCATGGTTCGCGGGGGGTGGACCGGTCGGTGACGGTGGCGTCTCTGGCTGATGTGGGTGTGCAGGTGCGGCGGTCGCGGTGGTTGTTCGGCCGGTTGAGTCTGGAGACGGCGGCGTGGGTGGCGGCGCAGTTCCGTGGGCGGTTGTTCTGGGTGGGGGGTCTGCAGCTGGAGCCGGCGTTGTTGGGGGACCAGGGGCCGGTGCGTTGGTACTCGGAGGAGGAGGCCGCGGCGTTGGGTGCGGGGTTGGCTCCGGGTGATCCGGTGCTGCGGTTGCACATTCCCTCGGGTGGGTTGGGTCCGGAGGCGGTGAGTGAGGCGTTGGCGTTGGCGGGGCCGTTCGCGCGGGAGCAGTTGGGGTTGGATCCGTTGGTGGCCACGTGCACGTCGTGGTTGTTGGATCCGTGGTGGGGGCGGGTGTTGGGGGAGGAGTCCAACATCGTGCGGTTCCAGCGCAGGTTCACGTTGGTGGATGAGGGGTCGCCCGGGGAGGGTGACGTGTTCCGGTTCGTGTTCGGGATGCCTCGGGTGGATGTGGAGCGGGCGCCGCGTCGGACGCGGTTGGAGCGGGCGGCGTTGGAGCGGTTGGAGTCGGGTGCGGGGTTGAGGGTGTGTACGGGGTGGTTGCGGTTGCCGTGATGGCGTGAGTGGTGGGGGCCCGCCTGGGGGTGGGCCCCTTTTCCTGTGTGGTCGTTGGCGTGGGTGGGGAGCTCGCCGGTGCCCTCCGGCCGTTTCGGTGTTGGTCTGGTGGTGGATGGTTCGCGGGTGTGCGCGGTGGGGCGCGGACGTGGTGGCGTTGGTGTTGGATCCGAGTTTTCGCGGGACTCGGGTGGAGGAGGCGGCGGGTCGGTTGGGGTGTGCGGTGTCCTGGCACGGCGGGTTCCGGTTGGGGGTGGAGGAGTTGTCACGGCATCCCGGTTACCGGGGGCGGGAGGTCGTGGAGGCGGGGACGCGGATCGCGGTGGAGGGGTGGTTGACGCCTCGTGTGATTGGTGAGGCGGCGCGGTCGGGTCGGTTCGAGCCGAGGGTGGTGAAGCGGGTGTGGCACTGCCTGGCCCGGTTCGGTGCCCCAGGCGTGGGTGGGCGTGCGGGGGTGTGAGTTCGGTGTGGATCTCCTGTGCGCCTCCGGACCGTGCGATGGCGAGGAGGGGTTCGTGGTGTGACGACGGCGGAGTTGCTCACGGGGCTTCGCGGACTGTCCGCTGCCGAGGCCCCCGGACGTGGCCGGGAGGGTGGGGTTGGTCGGCCAGGTGCGTGTTGGTTGTGGTGGGGGTTGTGACCCGGGTGCGGTGGGTGCGGGGGCGGTCCTGGGGTGGTGCCCTCCGTGTCCCCCTGCGCTCAGATGGCCATCAGGGCGTGGGCGCTCTCGTGGGTGAGTTCGGTGCGCGGGCCGGTGTGGATGATGCGTCCGGCGTCGATGACGGTGACGGTGTCGGCCAGGCGCAGGGCCACGTCCAGGTACTGCTCCACGAGCAGGATGGTGATGCCCTGGGCGGCGGTGTCGGTGATGGCGGCTTCGATCTCGGCGACGATGTTGGGTTGGATGCCTTCGGTGGGCTCGTCCAGGACGAGCAGGGTGGGGTTGGTGACCAGGGCGCGGGCGATGGCGAGTTGTTGGGCTTGGCCTCCGGAGAGGAGCGCGGCCTTGCGGTGGAGGAGGGGTTGTAGTCGGGGGAAGCGTGCCAGGGCGGCGTCGATGAGTTCGGGGCCGCCGCGGCGGGTGGCCTGGTGGGTGACGTGGAGGTTCTCGGCGACGGTCAGGGGTGCGAAGGTGTCGTGGCCCTGGGGTGCGTAGGCGATGCCGCGGCGGGTGCGGTGGTGGGGGGCGAGGTGGGTGATGTCGGTGCCGTTGTGGGTGATGGTGCCGGTGGTGGGGGTGATGAGTCCGGTGATGGTGTTGAGCAGGGTGGTTTTGCCGACGCCGTTGCGGCCCATGACGCAGGCGATGGTGCCGGGTTCGATGGTGAGGTCGATGTCGAAGAGGACGCGGGCGCGGCCGTAGCCGGCGGACAGGCCCCGCACGCTCAGGTGGGGTGTGGGGGTGTTCATGGGGTGGCCTCCTGGGGGGTACGGCCCAGGTAGACCTCTTGGACGCGGGGGTCGTTCTGCACGGTGTGGAGGTCGCCGTGGGTCAGGACCCGTCCTTCGTGCAGGACGGTGACTTCGCGGGCGTAGCGGCGTAGGAAGTCCATGTCGTGTTCGATGACGAGGATGGTGTGGTCGGTGGCGATCTCGGTGAGCAGGTCGCCGGTGCGGGTGCGTTCTTCGGCGTTCATTCCGGCCACGGGTTCGTCGAGCAGGAGCAGGCGGGGTTCCTGGGCCAGGAGCATGGCGATCTCCAGCCATTGGCGTTGGCCGTGGGAGAGGGTGGCGGCCTTGGTGTGGGTGTGTTCGTGCAGGCCGACGCGGTTCAGGATGTGGGTGAGGGGTTCGGTCAGGGTGGGGCGTCTGCGGAGGAGTTGCCAGGGCCGCAGGCGGTGGGAGGCGGCGAGGTCGATGTTGTCGGCGACGGTGAGTTCGCCGAAGACGACGCTGGTCTGGAAGGTGCGTCCGATGCCGGCGCGTACGATGCGGTGTTCGGGTGCGCCGTTGAGGCGTTGGCCGTTGAAGGTGAGGGTGCCTGAGGTGGGGCGGGTGCGGCCGGTGATGGAGTCGACCAGGGTGGTTTTTCCGGCTCCGTTGGGGCCGATGAGGAAGCGCAGTTCCCCTTCGGCCAGGGTGAGGTTGATGTGGTCCAGGGCGGTGAAGTCGCCGAAGGTGACGGTGAGGTCGTTGATCTGTAGCAGGCTCATGGGGTGCTCCCGGTGGTGTGCTCCTGGGTCGGGGTGGGGGCTGCGTGGTCGCGGGTGTGTTCGGGCGGGTGTTTGCGGCGGGTGTGCAGGGCGTCGCTGATCTGTTGGGTGAGTCCTGCCAGGCCTTGGGGGGCCAGGGCGATGACGATGACGAACAGGGCGCCTTGGAGGTAGGTCCAGCCTCCGGCGAAGTTCTCGGAGAAGGTGGTCTGGGCGGCGTTGATGAGGACGGCGCCCAGGGCGGCTCCGGCCAGGGAGTAGCGGCCGCCGATGGCTACGGCCAGGACCATCATGATCGAGGGGATGACGCCGATGAGGGAGGGGGAGATGATGCCCATGACGGGGACGAAGAGCGCCCCGCCGATGCCTGCGGCCATGGCGGAGAGGGCGTAGGCGAAGGTCTTGGCCCAGGTGGGGTCGTAGCCCAGGTAGCGGACGCGGTCCTCGCCGTCGCGGATGGCGATGAGGAGTTGTCCGTAGCGGCTGTGGGTGATGTGGCGGAAGAGCAGGTAGATGCCGGCCAGGGTCAGGACGACCACGGTGTAGAGGGTGGTCTGCGCGGTGGGGGTGTAGAGGCTGTGTCCGGCGAAGACGGGGAAGTCGGTGAGTCCGTTGGAGCCGCCGGTCAGGTGTTGTTGGCCGATGAGGAGGATGACGAAGGCGGCGGCCAGGGCCTGGTTGAGGATGGCGAAGTAGGCGCCGCGCACGCGTTGGCGGAAGACGGACCAGCCCAGGAGGGCGGCCAGGGCTCCGGGGACGGTGATGGCGGCGATGACGGCCACGGCGGGGTTGGTGAGGGGTTGCCAGAACCAGGGGAGTTCGGTGAGTCCGGACCAGACCATGAACTGGGGGAGGGCGCCGGGGTTGAGGGGGTCGGCTTCGGTGCGGGCCAGGGTCAGGTGCATGGCCATGGCGTAGGCGCCCAGCCCGAAGTAGACGCCGTGTCCCAGGGTGAGCATGCCGCCGCGGCCCCAGGCCAGGGCGATGCCCAGGGCGACGATGGCGTAGCACAGGTACTGGGCGAGCAGATTGAGGCGGAAGGGTTCCAGGATTTGGGGGAGGAGGAGCAGGGCGGCGGCGAGCAGGCCCAGGAAGAGGGCGAATCCGCGGATCCGGGTGAGTGCACCGGGTGTGGTCTTGGCCGCTGTGGTGGGGGTGTGGGTCATGTGAGTGCCCGGGTCTTGACGGTGAACAGTCCCTGGGGGCGGGCCTGGAGGAAGGCGATGATGGCGGCGAAGACGATGAGTTTGGCCAGGGAGGCGTCGGCCCAGGCTTCGACGGTGGCGTTGAGGATGCCCAGGGTGAAGGCGGCCAGGACGGTGCCGCGTAGTTGGCCCAGTCCGCCCACGACGACGACCAGGAAGGCGTCGACGATGTAGTTGGTGCCCAGGGTGGGTCCGGTGGGGCCGATCAGGGTCAGGGCCACCCCGGCGATACCGGCCAGGCCGGAGCCGATGAAGAAGGTGGTGGCGTCGACTTTTCGGGTGTTGATGCCGCTGATGGCGGCGAGGTCGCGGTTGTGGATGACGGCGCGCATCTGTCGTCCGTGGCGGGAGCGGTTGAGGTGGTAGGCGATGGCGATGACGCAGGCGATGGCCAGGGCGAGGATGAACAGGCGGGAGTAGTGGATGCGGATGCCGCCGGTCAGGGTGATGCCTCCGGTGAGCCAGGCTGGTGCGGGCACGTCGACGTTGGGTGCGCCGAAGGTGTCGCGGGCGCCTTGTTGGAGGATCATGCCGATGCCGAAGGTCAGGAGCAGGGTGTCCAGGGGGCGGCCGTAGAAGTGGCGGATGACGCTGAGTTCGAGGAGCCAGCCCAGGGTGCCGGTGATGGTGAAGGCGACGGGCAGGGCGATCAGGAGTGAGTAGGCGGGGTTGAGACCGATCCAGGCGTGCAGTACGTAGGCGGTGTAGGCGCCGATCATGATGAGTTCGCCGTGGGCCATGTTGATGACGCCCATCTGGCCGAAGGTGAAGTTGAGGCCGAGTGCGGCCAGGAGGAGGACGGCGCCGATGGCCAGGCCGGTGGGGAGTTGGTTGATGAGGGCGTCCATCGCTGCTCCTTTCTGTGCGGAAGGGGACCCGGTGGGTGGGGGCCGTGTCGCGGGGAGGGTCAGCCGGTGAGGTTCTCGGCCCAGTCGTAGCCCTCGAGGTAGGGGTCGGGGGTGATGGGCTCGGGTGAGGTCCAGATCTCGTCGATCAGGCCCTCGTCGTTGACCTGGCCGATCCGGGCGGTCTTGACCACGTGTTGGGTCTGGCCGTCCACGGTGATGGGGCCTTCGGGGGCGTCGATGCTGATCCCGTCCAGGGCGGCGCGCACCTGGTCGACCTCGAAGCTGTCGGCGGCCTCGACCGCGGCCTTCCACAGGTAGACGCCGTTGTAGGCCGACTGCATGGGGTCGGAGGTGACTCGGTCGGCGCCGTAGGTGTCGGTGAAGGCCTCGACGAAACCGGTGTTGGCGTCGTTGTCGACGGTCTGGTAGTAGTTCCAGGCTGTCAGGTGGCCGGCGATGTTGTCGGTGCCGACGCCCTCGACCTCTTCCTCGGCCACGCTGACGCTGAGTACGGGGACGTCCTGGGCTGTCACTCCGGCTGAGCGCAGTTGTTGGAAGAAGCTGACGTTGGAGTCGCCGTTGAGGGTGTTGAAGACGGCGTCGGGTGTGGTGCGGGCGATGTCGTTGGTGATGGTGGAGTACTCGGTGTGGCCCAGGGGTGTGTACTCCTCGGCGGTGATCTGCATGTCGTGGGCTTGGGCGTAGGCGGTGATGATCTGGTTGGCGGTGCGTGGGAAGACGTAGTCGGAGCCGACCAGGTAGAGGCTGGTGTGGCCCTGTTCGCGTAGGTAGTCCAGGGCGGGGATGATCTGTTGGTTGGTGGTGGCGCCGGTGTAGACGATGTTGTCGCTGGCCTCCAGCCCCTCGTACTGCACGGGGTAGAACAGCAGGCCGTTGTTGCGTTCGAAGACCGGCAGCATGGCCTTGCGTGAGGCCGAGGTCCAGCCGCCGAAGACCGCTACGGCGTCGTCGGACTGGAGGAGTTTCTGGGCGCGTTCGGTGAAGGTGGCCTCGTCGGAGGCGCCGTCTTCGAGGACGGGCTCGATCTGGCGTCCCAGGACGCCGCCCTCGGCGTTGATCTCGTCGATGGCGAGCTGGACGGAGTCGCGGACGGTCACTTCGCTGATGGCCATGGTGCCGGACAGGGAGTGGAGCATGCCGACGGTGACGGTGTCCTCGTCGACCCCGGCGGGTTGGTTGCCGCAGGCGGTGGCGGCCAGTGTCAGGGCCAGTGCGGCGGTGAGGGTCTTGGGCCAGTTGCTCGGGCGGGAGCGGGCCATGCCCACCTCCTAGGTTCGGGGGCTGTTCGAGGGGTGCACCTAGGAGGCTGGTGTCGGGGGGTTTCGCTGGGCTTGCCCGACCGTTACGTGTACAAGTCGGCGGCAGGGGGTGGGTTAAATCCCCTTCTGTTCGGTACGCGTCGGTGGGTGGGCGACGGGTGGTGGCGGCTGGAGGCCGGGCGCGGACGCGCTGTGCTCATCGGGGTGGCCGTGCGTCCGGACGTCGTGTTGTCTCCGGGTGGGTTCGGGGAGGCCACCTGGGAGGCTCGCGGTGCCTGGGGGCGGGGTGGCGGGTGATGTGTGGGGGAGTTCAGTCCTGGGTGTCCCAGTCGGCGCGGGCGCGTTCGAGGTCGATGTCGCGGCCCAGGGCCGGGAGGGCCTGGTAGGTGCTCACGAGCGCGGCGGTGGTGAGCAGGGCCCACAGGGTGAGGGTGTTGCTCCACGGCGGCAGGGGCGACAGGAGTGGGATGACGCAGGCCAGGAAGGTGAGGGCGGTGGGGGGAGCCCAGTCGTGGCCGGTGGGGGTTCCCCGGGCCGCTCGGGTGGTGGAGATCAGGAAGGGGGTCATGGCGATGGTGCCGGCGAGGAAGGCCGGGGCGGCGGCCAGGGGCGCGGTGAGTATCAGGGCCCACCAGGGCAGCCAGGGGGCCAGGGGCCACAGGGTGGTGGTCGTGGCGGCCAGGGCGATGGCGATGCCCAGCACGAGCAGGGGGAGCGGCAGGCCTCGGGGGGCGTTGGTGGGGTCGTGGGTGAGGGAGCGCGCGGCCGTGAGGGTGCGGCGCAGCGACAGTGCGGCGAGGTACCGGTGACCGGGTGAGGGGTGGTGGCTGTCGTCCATGGCCTGCCGTAGTTCGTGGTGGTGCCCCGGGGGCTGGTGGGGCACGGGGGTTCTCGGTGCGTCTTCGAGTGTAGGGCGGGTGCTCGGGGGCGGGGGAGTGGTCCGTGAACCTGGGGGCGGGGCGGGGCATCGGACCCAGTGACGTCCCCCAGCCGTGAGGAGAACCGCTGTTGAGTACCGACCCCGGGAACCAGGGCACCGCACCGGATCCGTCGCCCGTTGACCCCGGTGCGGTGGGTGGGGAGGCGGTGCCCGGTGGGGGCGCGCCTCGGTTGGTGGGTTTGGGGTGGGTGCTGTGGTTGACCCCGATGTTGTCGGTGGTGGTGCCGTTCACGGTGCTGCTGGGTGCGTTCGGTGACAGCGACGACGGTTTGACGGCGTTGGTGTTCCTGGTCGGTCTCGTGTTGCCGATGGGGTCGGTGTACGGGTTCGGGGTGTGGATGTCACGTCAGGGGTCAGTGCGGCCGTGGGAGCTTCCGCTGGTGGTGTGTGCGGCGGTGCTCGGCGTGCTGTGGGTGGGGTACCTGCGGATCGAGTGGTTCTCCCTGGTGGGGTTGGTGTCGGGGTGTCTGGTGTTGGCGTTGGCGGGCGCGGCCGTGGTGTGGTCGTCGCGGCCCGGGCCTGCGCGGGCGGTGATCGCCGTGGGTGTGGTGCTGGGGTTGTGTTCCATGGTGGTGGGGGTGTCCTGGGGGCAGGAGCGTGTCGAGGACGTACGGGAGAACCGGGAGCTCGGGCGGGAGGTGGCCGCGTTGAGCCATCCGATCGCGGCGTTGGAGGCGTCGGGGTGGAAGCCGGGTTCGGTGTCGGTGAGGTCCGCGGAGGATGACATTCGGGCGGAGGTCGTCTATGAGCCCTCACGGAGTGTGGTGTGGGAGCGGGGGTTCCGGTTGACGGTGTTCACGGTCGTGGTGGAGCAGGGGGAGCCAGGGGTTCCGGAATGGGTGGGCTGTGCGGACGGTGCGGAGTCGGATCGGTGTGAGCGGCGGGGCGCGGTGATGGTCGATGACGGTTCGGAGGCGCCGCTGCCTTCGATGAGCGCGTGGGTGGAGGTTGAGGAGGGGATTATGGCGGTCTTGTCGACGGATGTGCCGACGGAGAAGGACGGGACTCCGACGATGGAGTTTCCGGAGTTGGACATGGTGGATCTGGCGGAGCGGGTGCGGGGCGTGGAGGGCGAGGACGCGCAGGCGTTGGTGAGGGAGGCGCTGTGAGGTGTCTCGTCGATGGGCGCGGTCGGTGTGTTGGCGCGGGGGAGTGCGGGTCCGGTGGTGCCGAGGGCTCAGGTGACGGTCGGCTGGGTGCGAACGCGGCGTGAGGTGCTGGGTGTGCTCGGTGATGGGCTCTGCGGGGTGGCTGTGCGTGGTCGAGGTGCGGTGTGGGTGGGGTCCTCGTGTACAGCTGGGGTGACGGTGCGTGAGCGTGGTGTTCGGATGGGAAGCGGGTGGCGTCGGGCCCGTGGAGGGGCATGGTGGCGTGGGCGGCAAGGGGGTGTTGGACGGGGTGGGGCCGCCCGATGGGGTTTTTCCCGTTTCTTGGGCCTCACCGGGGGTGTTGGTGGTCGCGTGGAGGCCTCTCCACGCTCTACTTGACATAATGTGCATTATCGGCGGTGTGGGAATGCCTGTGGGGAAGGGGTTCTCGTGCTCTGGGCGGGTTGTGGGGCCCCGGATGTGCCGCCCGGGGCCTGGCCGGTCGCTGAGAATCCTCGCCGAGGGCGGCCCGACCCGGGCCGCGAGACGTTGTGGGCCCGGGCGCGGAGGCCGTGAGGGGCGTACGGCGCTGGGGCCGCCGTGCGCGACCCGGGCGGGACGTGTTGTCCACAGGGAGCTGGGTGCGCACTGGTGGGCGTGGGCGTTCCCGGGTTAGCGTCGATTCGGGGGCGCTGTGGGCGTTCGCTGGCGGAGCCTGGAACCCCCGAAATCGAGCGTGCCCCCCAGAGGTCCTCTCTGGCAACCCCCGACCTGTGCCTGTGGACGACGTCGCTCTCCTCGGCGTCCTCGATGCTTCCTCCGGAGAGTTCGCTCCTGGCCTGGGATGACTGGCGAACTCCCCAGGTCAGCGGTCTTTTCGTGCTCCGTCGAATCCGTCCGGATCCGCCCTCGTGACCCTGGGGCCCGCATGTGTCGACCCGGGATCTCTCCTGTCCATGTCCGGCCAGGGTTCCTCCGCGTGGCCAGAGGTGCTCACGGTTAACCCGTTGGCCTGCGGTTATCCATGGCGGGTGGGATCCGGCCCCGGGGCCCCTTCCGGGGGGCGACCTCTCCATGTTTCATGCATAAACGGTGTTATGCATCCTTTTGTGGTTTTTTGACGACACATGACCGAGATGGCTTGCGGAGCGCTCAGTGTCGTCTTCTCCGCTCGTCCCCTGGTGGGCATCGCCCTCCTCTGCGGGGCCGAGCCTGTCCATCGAACACCTGTTCCCCGGGCTGTGATGTCACTCTTTGAACACCCGTACACATTCGCCGCCACTCCCCTGGTTCGCGCCCCGGGCCTCCCGCCTTCCGGAGCCAGGAGTGCCAGTCGGAGTTTTCGCAGGTCAGATGTGGCTCATGGGGCCCCGCTCCCCCGGCGTCGCCGCTCGTACCCCGGCACGGACCGCGCATCGGGTTGTACGTACGTACACACCAGCTGGCGTGGTGGTTCTCCCCCACCCCCAGGAGTCGGCCGTGTACAGGCAAATAGTCCGTAGGTGGTGCAACAACGCCGCCATCTCGTGAACACCAGTACCCCCGATAGCCTGCCGTGCATGACCTCCCGTCACCCGCACGCCCGCACTCGAACGAGCGAGAGGCGGATACCGGGCGGGCCAGGCTGGTACATGGATGCCCTCACCCTGCTGCCGGTGATCGAGGATCCGCGAGAGTTCCGCAGTGCCCACGAGCACGACCGGGCGCTGGCGGTCCTGGAGAAGCTCTGGGGCGGCCAACCCGAGGAGGCCGAACCCCTAGCGGTGGAGCTGACCGCGTGCGAGCCGACCATCCGACACCGTGCCCTGCTCGCCGACGTCCGTCGTGACCTGGGCCGGATCGCCTGGGCCTCCTCCGAGTACCGCGAGCTGATCGACCTGGCCCGAGGCACCGCGCGCGAAGCCGTCCTGTGGCAGCACCTGGGAAAGGTCCACTTCGTCGGTCGGGACTACCCCCGGGCCGTCGAGGCCTTCGTGGTCGCGCTCGACCTCCGAGTTCGCGACGACTCGTCAGAGGACCTGGTCACCTCCTCCCGACTGGCCCTGGAACGCGCGGAGCTTCTGCTCCCAGCTGCCCGCGACGCAGCGACTTCTCAGGGCCACGTTCAGTGACCGGCGATGCGACGTCCGTCCGCCGGTCCTCCCCCGCTCTCCCCCCACCCACCGGCCCCGCACGGCGCCGTCGGTCGGACACGCGTGCGGCTCGTACGTGGCGCCGGTGCCCGTACGTGGCGCCGGTGCTGGTCCTGGAGGTTCCGGCGCCGGTCAGGTGAGGAAGTCGCGGGCGCCACGCAGTGTGGTGGTGAGTCGTCGTTGGGTGCGGGTGGAGTCCAGACGGATCTCGAGCGGCCCGGGCGGTCCCACCTCGGCGCGGCGTGCGCGCGGCAGGGTGGTGGGCAGTCCCCGGTGGCGGGCGATGAGGACTCCCAGTTCGTGGCGGCTCAGGGCGTGGGGTCCGGCCAGGTGGTGGATGCCGGTGTGGGCGGGGTCGGTCAGTTCCAGCAGGGCGGCGGCGAGGTCGTGGACGTGGACGGGGCAGCGGAGGTCGTCGGTGAACAGGGCGCCCGTGGTGGTGCCGTTGGCGAGGTCGCGGACGCGGTGTTCGTGGGGTGAGTCGTCGCCGAGGATCAGGGAGGTGCGGGCGATGGCGGTGGTCGGGTGCAGGGCGGTGACGACGGTTTCGGCCGCGGCCTTGGCCGCTCCGTAGGGGGTGAGGGGGTCGGGGTGGGCGGTCTCGTCGTAGCTGGGGGCGTGGCCGGAGAAGACGGCGTCGCTGGAGACGTGGACGAGGTGGGCGCCGGTGGTGGCGGCGGCTCGTGCGAGGTGGCCGGGGCCCTGGGCGGTGGTGGGCCAGTCGTGGGGTCGGGAGGCGGCGTTGATGATGGCGGTGGGTCGGAGGGCGGTGATGAGGGTGTGGACCTGGTGTGGGGAGCGCAGGTCCAGGGGTGTCCAGTGGATGTGGGGGTGGTGGGTGGGTGTGCGTCGGTGGTGGGTGGCGGTGGCGGTGCGGCCGGTGCGGGTGGCCTGGGTGAGGAGTTGGGAGCCCAGGTGGCCGGTGGCGCCGACGATGAGGAGGGTCATGGGCGTACGGTACTGCGGCCTCCGCTCCCCCGGTGGGTGGTGGGCTTCGGTTCTGGGGCGGGTCTGGGGGCGCGGTGGGGGTCGGGATCGGGAATGCTGGGGGCATGAGTGGTGACGCGGTGTCGGTGGAGCGGGCGATCGAGCGGTATCTGGTGGCGCGGCGGGCCGCGAAGCCCTCGCCGCACACGGTGGCGGCCTACCGGCGTGACCTGGTGGGGGTGCTGGGGTGTGTGGGGCGGGCGTTGGGGCGTGATCCGGGTGGGGTCGGGTTGGGTGAGTTGGAGGCGGGGGTGCTGCGGGAGGCGTTCGCGGACTTCGCTGAGGAGCGGGCGGCCTCCAGTGTGTTGCGGGCGTGGTCGACGTGGAACGGGTTCTTCGCGTTCTGGGTGTCGGAGCGGGTGGTGGCGGGGAATCCGATGTCGGCGGTCCCCCGGCCTCGGGTGCGGCCTTCGGGGCCCAAGCCGTTGATGGGTGAGGACACCCCGGAGCGGTTGTTGGAGGCGTTGGCGCGGGGGGCGCGGCGTGCGCGTGATCCGTGGCCGGAGCGGGATCTGGCGGTGTTGGCGTTGGCGTTGCTGACGGGGATGCGGTCGGCGGAGATGTTGTCGTTGCGGGTGGAGTCGTTGGGTGGGCGGCCGGGTGAGCGGCGGATCCGGGTGGTGGGCAAGGGTGGTGGTGAGCGTGTGTTGCCCATCGAGGTTCCGTTGGAGGCGTTGTTGGAGGCGTATCTGGAGTCGCGTCGGGTGCGGTTCGGTGCCGCGGTGCGGGGGGCTGATCCGTTGTTGGTGGACAACCGGGGTGAGGGGTTGCGTCGGGGCGGGTTGCAGTATCTGGTGCGGCAGTGTTATCGGCACGCGGGGGTGAATGATCGGGTGGCGCGGGGGACGTTGGTGCACGCGTTGCGGCACACGTTCGCGACGCGGTTGGCGGAGGATGGCGCGTCGGTCACGGAGATCATGCATTTGTTGGGGCATTCGTCGGTGACGTCGTCGCAGGCCTACATCGAGGTGACGGCGCGGGCGCAGCGGGAGGCGGCGGGGTCGAACCGGACGTATGGGGTGTTGCGGCGGTTGGCGCGGGAGGAGGTGGGTGACGCGGGTTGAGGGGCCGGTGTGGGGGTGGGGGGTGGCTACGCTGTGGGGCGTGAACCAGTCGAGTTTTGTTGTGTCCAGCGTCAACGTCAACGGGTTGCGGGCGGCCGCGAAGAAGGATCCGGGGTTCGGGTCGTGGTTGTCGGCCACGGAGGCGGACGTGGTGTGTTTGCAGGAGACCCGGGCGGAGGCTGATCAGCTTCCGGAGGGGGTGGTGGCGCCGCAGGGGTGGCATGTGGTGTTGTGTCCGGCCCTGGCGAAGGGGCGTGCGGGGGTGGCGATCTACTCGCGTGCGGAGCCGGACGCGGTGCGGGTCGGTTTCGGGGTGGAGGAGTTCGCGGAGTCGGGTCGTTATGTGGAGGCGGACTTCGGTGCGGTGAGTGTGGCCAGCCTGTATCTGCCCTCGGGTGAGGTGGGCACGCCGCGTCAGGAGGAGAAGGAGCGTTTCATGGCGGCGTTCCTGCCGTTTCTGGTGGAGCGGCGTGCGCGGGTGGAGGAGCAGGGGCGTGGGTTGGTGGTGTGTGGTGACTGGAACATCGCGCACACTGAGGCGGACCTGAAGAACTGGCGGGGGAACCGGAGGAACTCGGGTTTCCTGCCGGAGGAGCGCGCGTGGATGTCGCGGGTGTTCGATGAGGCGGGGTACGTGGACGTGGTGCGTGGGCTGTATCCGGATCAGGAGGGCCCGTACTCGTGGTGGTCCTACCGTGGTCGTGCCTTCGACAACGACACGGGGTGGCGGATCGACTATCAGGTGGCGACGCCGGGGTTGGCCGCTCGGGCACTGTCGGGGCGGGTGGAGCGTTATCCCAGCCGTGAGGAGCGGTGGTCGGACCATGCTCCGGTGACGGTGTCCTACGGGGCCGGGAAGTAGGTGCGGTGATGGGTGTTCCGATCGTGTTGGCGCACGGTTTGCGTTCGTCGTCGAGTATGTGGCGGCCGCAGGTGGAGTTCCTGCAGGCGCAGGGGCGCACGGTGGTGGCGCCGGATCTTCCGGCTCACGGGTCTCGTCGGGGTGAGGACTTCTCGGTGGGGCGTGCGGTGGACACGTTGTTGGAGGCCATCGACTCGGTGGGTGGTCGGGCCCTGTTGGTGGGGTTGAGCATGGGTGGGATGGTGTCGATCGCGGCGGCGGGGGCGGCGCCGGGGCGGATCGCGGGGTTGGTGGCGGCGAGTTGTACGGCGCAGCCGGATCAGTCGTTGGCTCAGGTGTACCGGATTCCGGCGGTGTTGATGGAGCGGTTGCCGGACAAGGGTGCGGCGGTCAACGAGCGGTTCCATCGGTTGACGTTGCGTGATGGTGCGGCTGACGCGGTGGTGGACGGTGGTCTGGCGGTGGAGTCGGCTACGGCGGTGATCGACGAGTTGGCGAAGATCGACGCGTTGTCGGCGTTGTCGGCGTATCAGGGTCCGGTGTGGTTGGTGAACGGGGCGCGGGACCATTTCCGGATTCATGAGAAGGCGTTCTTCGACGCGTGCGCGGAGGGGCGGTTGGTGAACGTTCCGCGTGCGGGGCACATGGTGAGTCTGGATCAGCCGGTGATCTTCTCGCGGATGGTGTCGGATGCCGCTGACGTGGTGGGGGTGCGTGAGGCGCGGGCCGGGGTGGACTCGGGTGCGCGTGAGGGTGTGGTGGACGCGCCGCCGTCGGAGTTGGAGGCGGACGGGGCCTGAGGGCTGGTGGTGTGTGAGGGGGCGGTGGGCCGTGGTGGCCCGCCGCCCCCTCGCGTGTGGTGGGTGGGGTGGTGTTCAGCTGTGGGTGGGGTCATGGGTGGGGTCGTCGTTGTGGGCGCGGGGGCGGGGTGGGCTGGGGATGGCCTGGCCGGGGCGGGGGCGTTCGGGCAGGCGGAAGAAGATCATGGGGTTGTGGGGTGAGTCGCGGACGGGGGTGTCGAGGCCGAGTTCGGTCTTGAGGTCGTTGAGGGCCTGGTGGTGGTGGGGTGCGCGGGCGGCGGAGGCGGTGAAGTAGTCGGTGGTGTTGTTGGCGAGCCATTTGAGGACGACGGCGCCTTCGGTGAAGGGCAGTGCGTAGCGCTGGTGGAAGACGTCGTGGACGCTGACGGGGATGTGTGGGGGCAGGGTGGGCAGGAGGTGGTGGATGTACCAGCGGGCGAACCATCCGTTGTGGGCGGCGTCGATGAAGAGGTAGTCGGTGCTGGAGGGGATGTGGGTGATCTTGGCGCGGACGTCGCCTTTGGTGAAGGTCCAGCGGTCGTCGGCGAGTGTGGTGGGGACGTGGGCGGTGGCGTGGTCGACGATGTCGAAGGAGTGGAGGTGGCCGGTGCCGTTGTCGCGGAGGGCGGAGAGGATCCAGGAGGTGGACCAGCCGTAGTAGGTGCCGATCTCGACGACGTTGGCGGGGCGGTGGTGGCGCAGGAGGAGGTAGGTGATCTCGGCTTCGAGGTCGTCGAGTTGGGGGGTCATGGCGGGTTCGGCTGAGGCGTAGTGCTGGCGTTGTTGGTCGCGGACGCGGGCGAGGTCGTCGCGGTGGGTGGTGTAGAGGGTGGTGATGAGGTCGAGGTCGATGGCTGGCGCGGTGGACATGGGTGTGCTCCCCCGGGGTGTGGGTCGTGTTGGGCCGCCTTTGATTGCCGAAAGTAACAGTGTTGTTGCTGAGTGTTAGTGGTTTCGTGGGTGTGTCGTGGGTTTCGGGGGGCGGGTGCCGGGTCGGATGAGGCCGGAGTCGTAGGCGGCGATGACGGCCTGGGTGCGGTCGCGGACGCCGAGTTTGGTCAGGGTGTTGGATACGTGGGTTTTCACGGTCTGGATTCCCAGGTGGAGGTGGGTGGCGATCTCCGCGTTGGTGAGTCCCTGGGCGATGAGGGTGAGGGTCTGGGCTTCGCGTTGGGTGAGGGTGGACACGGCGCGGGCGGCGGGTGTGGGGTGGGCGGGTTGGGTGGCGGCCAGGGCGCGTAGGGCGGTGGGGAAGAGCAGGGTGTCGCCTCGGTGGGCGAGGCGGACGGCGGCGAGGATCTCCTCGGGTGGGGTGCGTTTGAGGAGGAAGCCGTGGGCTCCGGCGCGCAGGGCTCCCCACACGTGGTCGTCGTTGTCGAAGGTGGTGACGACGATGACGCGGGGCGGGTGGGGGGTGCGTTGGAGGGTGTGGGTGGCCTGGATGCCGTCGAGGCCGGGCATGCGCACGTCCATGAGGACGAGGTCGGGGCGGGTGCGGCGGACGAGGTCGGGGACGTCGGCGCCGTCTGCGGCCTGGCCGGTGACCTCCATGTCGGGTTCGGCGTTGATGAGGGCGGCCAGGCCGGCGCGGATGAGGGGTTCGTCGTCGACGAGGTTGATGGTGATCACGGGTGCTGTTTCCAGTTCAGGTGGAGGGTGAGGTGGAAGTGGGTGGTGGTGGGTGCGGCGGTGAGGGTGCCGCCGATGAGGTGGGCGCGTTCGCGCATGCCCTGGAGGCCGTGGCCGGAGTTGCGGCGGCGGGGCAGGCGTGGGGTGGTGGGTGGCAGGGGGTTGGTGATGGTGAGGGTGAGTGCGCCGGGGGTGGTGTCCAGGGTGAGGGTGAGGGGTTGGTGGGGTGCGTGGCGTAGTGCGTTGGTGAGGGCTTCCTGGGCGATGCGGTAGGTCTCGCGGGAGAGCAGGGCGGGGACGGGGGTGGTGTCGCCGCTGATGTGGCAGGTCAGGTCGGTGCCGGTGTGGTGGGTGGCCTGGGTGAGGTGGGTGAGGTCGCCCAGGTCGGGTGGGGGTGTGCGGGGGGTGGTGGTGTTCTCGCGCAGGAGGCCGAGGGCGTGGTCGAGGTCGGCGGTGGCGGTGCGGGCGGTGTCCGCGATGTGGGTGAGGGCCTGGCGGGCGAAGTCGGGGTTGGTGTCCAGGAGACGGGCGGCGGTGGCGGCTTGGAGGGTGACCACGGACAGGGCGTGGCCGAGGGAGTCGTGGAGTTCGCGGGCCAGGCGGTTGCGTTCGGCGAGGCGGTGGGCGTGGGCGTGGGCGGCGTGCAGGCGGTCGGTGGGGGTGGGGCCGAGCAGGTGGGGTGCGGCTCTGGCGAGGAGGTGGCCGGTGAGGGCGAGGGCGTAGATCAGGGCCAGGACCCAGGCCAGGGCGAGGAGGGGTCCCCAGGCGGGGTGGGTGAGGTGGCCTTGTCCGTAGAGGGTGAGGGGGCCTTGGGAGATGGGGTGGGGTGCGGGGTTCAGGGGTGCGGCGGCCAGGAGGGCGGCTTCGGTGAGCAGGGTCATGGTGGCCAGGCTGGCGGCCATGCCGACGATGAGGTGCAGGTGGAGCCAGAGGGTGGTGCGCCAGCGGCTGGTGGTGGGGGTGTGTGGCAGTGGGGTGAGCAGGGCGCGGGCGAGGTGGAGTTGGCCGGTGCGGGTGGCGGGCAGGAGTGCGGTGGCGGTGATGAGGGCGGTGCCGATGAGGAGGGTGAGGGGGAGGGTGGCGGGTGTGGGGGTGTTGGTGCGTGTGATGAGGGTGCTCAGGACGAGGGAGGCCATGAGGTAGGGCGTCAGGAGTGCGCCGCCGATGACGAGGTAGGCCCAGCGTTGGTGGGTGCGGGCGCTGACCAGGGGGTGCAGTGCCCGGGTCAGGGTGGTGGTGAGGTGGCGCATGGGTGGATGGTGGCACGTCGGGGTGGGCGGGCGCTTCCCTCTGGGGTGGGAGTGCGTTGGGGCGGGGGGTGTGGGGGTGGGCTGCCTCACTTTTGTTGGTTCATGGGTTGTTTGGCGGGGTCAGTGGGAAAGGTGCTCGAGCTTGCGTCCTAGGGTGGGGCCGTGACAGGCAGTGAGACGTCGCCCCCGGAGGCGACACATACGGACGACGGGTCGGGGCTGGCGCATTCGCTGCGCCGCCGACACATGACACTGATCGCGATCGGCGGGTCGGTGGGTGCGGGGCTGTTCATCGGCTCCGGTGCGGTGATCCAGACCGCGGGTCCGGCGGCGGTGGTGTCCTACGCGCTGGCCGGGGCCCTGGTGTTCCTGACCCTGCGGGCGTTGGGTGAGATGGTCGTGTCGGTGCCGGCCGGGGGGTCGTTCTCCGACTACGCCCGGTTGGCGTTCGGTCCCCGGGCGGGGTTCGCCATCGGGTGGCTGTACTGGTGGATGTACGCGGTCCTGGTGGCGGCGGAGTCGGTGGCGGGGGCGGCGATCCTGAGCCAGTGGGTCGAGGGCGTGGCTCCCTGGGCGCTGGCCCTGGTCGTGCTGTTGACAATGACGGTGGCGAACCTGATCTCGGTGCGGGTCTTCGCCGAGACCGAGTCCCTGTTCTCGCTGGTCAAGGTCGCGACGATCGTGGCGTTCCTACTGGTGGGAGGTTTGTACGCGCTGGGGCTGTGGAGTGGCGCGGAAGGGGCGACCTTCGCGCACCTGTGGGACCTGGGCGGGTTTGCGCCCAACGGTTGGGTGGCGGTGCTCGGTGCGACGGTGGTGGTGCTGTTCGCCTTCGGTGGCGTGGAGATCATCACGATCGCGGCGGGTGAGAGCGCGGAGCCGGAGCGGGGTGTGGCCTCGGCCATCACGAACGTGCTGTGGCGTATCGGTCTGTTCTACGTGGCCTCGATCCTGGTGGTGGTGATGGTCGTGCCGTGGAACTCCACGGATCTGGACCGTAGCCCCTTCGTGGTGGTCATGGAGACGGTGGGTATCCCCGGTGCGGCGCTGATCATGGAGATCGTGGTGCTGATCGCGGTGCTGAGCGTCCTCAACGCCGCCATGTACACGTCCTCGCGGATGTTGTTCATGCTGACCCGTCAGGGGGACGCACCCAGGGTGCTGCGGGGGACGAGCCGTCGTGGTGTGCCGGTGCGGGCGATCCTGTTGGGCACCGTGGTGGGGTACGCCGCGGTGGTCGCGGACTACCTGTTCCCCGGTCAGGTGTTCGCGTTCCTGGTGGCTTCCATCGGTGCGATCCTGTTGGTGCTGTTCCTGACCATCTGTGCTTCGCAGCTGGTGGTGGGGGCGCGGGTGCGGCGCAACGCGCCCGAGCGGATCACGTTGCGGATGTGGGGTTTCCCCTACCTGACGTGGGTGACGTTGCTGGGGTTGGTGGCGATCTTCGTGGCCATGGCGACCCTGCCCGAACACCGTCAGGCGTTGTGGGCGACGGTCGCGGCCGTGGTGGTGGCGGTGTTGGCCTACGAGGCGCGCCGCGTGTTCGGTGCCTCCCCGCCGAGCCGCCGGGTGCTGGGGGTGGACGGGCGTGCGACGCCCGAGGAGTTGGACCGGGTGGCCGGAACCGGCGCGGTGGCGGCCGCGGGCGGGTCCGAGGGCCGGGAGGGGTCCGGTGACGGGGACGCGGCGGCCGAGGATGAGGGTCACTCCCCCGGCCGGTGATCGGGACCGGTTTCCTGGCGGGTCGCCGTGGCGTCGTCCCCCGTGTGGGGGGCGGCGCCACGGCGCGTTCCGGGGGTGTGGGGGCGGGTCGAGGGGTGGGAACGGGCAGATGACGATCCGATGTCCGGGATGCCCCATTTTGTGGTTATGGTGCCGAACTCCGTTTTTGTCGCTATGGTGCTGCGCAACCCCTGAGAGGAGCACCCCCGTGCGACATTTCGTCGGCTTCCTGTCGGGCCTGTTGTTGGGCCCGGTCCTACTTCTGGTGACTGGATGGGCGTTCGCTCACCTGCGGGGCCTGAACGCGGTGCAGGCCAGCGCGCTGCAGGGCACCGGCCCCGTGGCGCTGGCCGGACTGGTGGGCGTGGGCCTGCTGGTGGCCCTGGTCGCGGTTCCACCGCGCCTGACCCCGATGCTGCCCTTCTCCGCCGCCCTGGTCCTGGGCGGCGCGACCGCCGCCGCCCTGGTGCGCATGCACCTGCTGGAGCGGCTGCCGGTCCTTCCCGGTGTGGAGGGCGCCCTGACGCTGCTGCCCCTGGGTGTGTTCGTGCCCCTGGCGCTGGTGTTGGCGGCTCCGGTGTTCGTCGGCGCCCGCTGGGTCCGCGACGACGAGGACGGTCCCACCAAGGAGGAGTACTTCGAGGGCCTCTACGACGAGGGCGAGGGAGACGGTCGGCCTCGCTCCAGCGCGACCCGCTCCGAGCCGGTCCCGGCCCACCACGAGCCCCGACACCGTCTGGAGGACGCCTGAGGGCCGCGGCCGCCCCTGAACACGGTGGGGCCCGGGAGAGCACGCTCTCCCGGGCCCCACGGCGTCGCTGCGTGGTACGCGGTCCCCTGGGGCGCTCTCAGCGCCAGGCCGGACCCCAGCCCGAGCTCTGGGAGACCCCGCGCGGCATGCGGGGCAGCCCGGTGGGGGTGGTCGCGGCAGGCGCGGCCCCGGGGGCCCGGTCCCGCTCCGCCGGCCCGGCCGGGCCGGCGGTCGAGGGAGCGGCCCGCTCCCCCTCCTCGGGCTGGTCGGCCACGCCCTCCGTCGCGGGGGCGCCGGAGCGCGCGTGCGTCCGTGGGGCGCGGTCTTCCTCACGCGGGTCCGGGTCGGAGCTCCCCCGTTGTTCGGGGTGGTGCGGGCCGCTGCCGTCGTCGTCGGCGTCGATGAGGTCGGGCTCCCAGGGCTCGACGGACGGCGCGGGCCGGTCGGGCAGGGCGTCGACGGGAGCGGTGCCGTCTCCGTGTCCGGTGGTGGGCAGTGCGGTCGAGCGTGGTGGAGCGTCCACGAGTCCGGTGGTGCTCACGGTCGCGAGGTCGGGCGCGGCGGGTTCCTCGACCGGGTCGCGGTGGTCATCGTCCTCGGTGCTGACCCGGGGGACGAAACCGCGTACGCGCTGGGCCTCGGAGGCGGGGGTGTGCAGGACCACGGGTTCGGGCAGGGGCGTGTGGTCCTGGGCGTCGGGGTCGGGGATGGCGGGTTCGGCCGGGGCCACCCGCTTCCACCACAGGGAGGCCTCCTCGGTGTCGAGTTCGGAGTCCACCTCCAGCCAGGCGCGTACGTGGGGCAGGCGGCGTCCGGCGTTCCAGGAGCGCGGGTAGGGCTGTTCGTCCAGGACCAGGACGTGTTCGCCGTCGATGGTGGGGATCTCGGCGGGTACGCCCTCGTTCCAGACCCAGGCGCCGTCGTGGGCGACGAGGTTCCACCAGCCCCACACGGTCTGGGCGGCCGGGTCGACGGGGCCGTCGCGGAAGGAGGCGGTCCAGCGCGGGTCGGGGGCGTCTCCGGGCAGTCCCTGGCCGTGGGGGCCGATGAGGGCGTCCGCGAGCAGGGTGTGGAGTTGGAAGTTGTCGCTGACGCCGTCGAAGCGGACGCGGAAGGCGCGGCCGGAGGCGCGGTCCATGACCAGGGCGGAGGAGGTCTCGGCCATGCGCAGCAGGGAGCGGACCTCGTCGAACTCGTCGAGGTGGTCGCTGAGCTGGTGGGCGATGGCGACGAGTTCGGTGTGTGTGGAGGGGTCGTTCCGGGTGTGGGCGCGGACGCTGGGCTCCCCCAGCATGGTGCGGGCGGCCAGGCCGTGGCGGCGGATGGTCCACCAGCACATGGTGGCGGCGGGGGCGTCGGGGCCCAGGTCGGCGGCCACGCGTGCTTCGGCGTCGGCGGTAACGGCGTCGGGGTCGGGCGGGGGGCCGCCGCCGGTGCGTTCCCAGGCGCGGACGAAGACGATGGCGCCCCTGCCCATGGTGCGCAGACGGTGCAGGATCTCGACGCCCGCGGGGCCGGGGTCGGTGCCCATCTCGACCAGGGCTCCGGCGACGACGGACAGGTCGGCGATGATGCCGGGGGCCGCGTGGTCTCCGGACAGGAGCGGGGTGAGGGCCTCCAGGGCCAGTTCCCGTTCGGAGGCGGGGATCTGGGAGGCGAGGAGGTAGACCTTGTGGACGGCGGGTGGGAACTGTTGGGGGTCGGTGGCGACGGAGGCGTCGATCAGTTCTTGGAATGCCGCGCGAAACTCGTCGACCATGGGACCGTCCCCTTTCTCACGCAACCAACCTAATGTCTCATCAGGGAAGGATCGCACTTTAACGGGTTGTATCTGGCGTTGCTGGTGGGTTTGTTGGTGTTTCGAGATGAGCGGGTGTCCGTTGAGTCGCAGCTCACACGCCCTGGGTGGGCTCACAGGCCCAGTCGGGTGACCGCGTTGTCCTCCAGTGGGTTGGCGGTGCGGATGTAGTCGTGGACGGTCTGGGCGTTGGTCCACCGTCCCTGCCGCATGATCTCGCGGTCGTTGGCCCCGCCCAGCGCGGCCTGGGTGGCGAACCCGGCTCTGAGGGAGTGACCGCCGAAGTCGTCGGGGTCCAGCCCGGCCCGTTCGGCGTAGCGTTTGACCAGGTTGCCCACGGACTTGGGGGTCATGGCCCTGTCCGCCACACGTCCGTGCCGGTCCACGGCGGGCAGCAGCGGCCGCCCGGTGCCGTCGGCCAGCTCCAGACGGGTCAGGTCCTGGCAGGAGTGGGCCGGGGCGGCCTCGGGGGCCCGGGGACGTTCGAGCCAGGCGCGCACCGCCTCCGCTCCCCCGTCGCGGTGCACCACCACCAGCGCCGACCAGTCGGCCACCGCGCACACCGGGCAGGTCAGGCGGTGACGGCCCCGGGGCAGCGCCACCCGTTGGTGGGCCCGGCCCTCCTGGTCGGTCTTGGTCGCCCACAGTGACGCCACCAGGGTGGGCGCCCCGGAGGCGGCGTCGGTGCGCAGCTCCAGGTCGTCGAAGCTCAGCCCGGCCAGCTCCGAGCGGCGCAGCGCCCCGGCGAAGCCGGTGAGCAGCAGCACGGCGTCGCGCCTGCGGGCCACTCCCCCGGGATGGCCTTCGGCCGGGCGCACCGCCAGCATCGACTCCAGGGTGCTCAGCACCACGGGGGCCTTACGGCGCGGGCGGGCCCTGCGGGTGCGGCGGATGCCGCGCAGGGTCATCCTGACCACCTCGGCGCGGGTGGGCGAGTCCAGACCGTGGGCGCCGTGCACGGCGGCGATGGCGGCCGAGCGGCGCTCCAGAGTGGAGGGCGAGAACGCCCAGGTGGTGCCGTCCTCACCCCGTTGCTCGGCGCAGGCGGCGAGGTAGACGGCCACGTCCACGGGGTCGGCGGGCAGGGAGGTGCGCTGTTCGGTCAGGCACCAGGCGCCGAAGGAGGTCCAGTCGGCGCGGTAGGCGCGCAGGGTGGCCGGGGACTGGGCGTTGGTCAGGTACCGGCCCAGGGTGTGCGCCTGCTCGGTGTCGAAGCGCTCACGCACCCGTTCCAGGGCGCGGGTGTCCACCAGGACGCTCTGGTCCAGGTGCTCCAGGCGCGAGCGCACGGTGGAGGGCAGGGCGATCTCGGCCCGGGGCTCGGGTGTCAGGGAGGGGTCGGTGGTGTCCACGGGTTCCATTGTGGCCCGGGTGGGGGCCCGGAGGTGGCAGGCGGGGCGGGCGTACGGGCAAGGGGTGTCAGCCGAACAGGTGGGTGGTGAGCGCTCCCCACAGCTCGACCGGGGAGACGGTGAGCAGGAGCAGCCCCACCGACAGGGCCAGCGCGACGGTGAAGGAGATCGCCGCCATCCTACGGCGCAGCACGGCGGCGGTGATCGCTCCCACGGCCGGGACGACCCAGGCCATGACCAGGAACCAGATCAGGGCGGTGCCGATGGCGCGCACCGCCTGGGCCTCCTGCTCGGCGAGCAGCCCCGGGTCGGGCACCGCGCCGGGGTCGATCGGGTCGGCGGTCATGTCGAAGGCGTTGAGCCCGGCCAGGAGCAGGGCGAGCAGGGCCAGCGGGCTGCCCAGGGCCCACAGCGACCACAGCAGGACCCACAGGGCGGTGATCCTGCGGTCGGGCGGGTCCGCGACCGTGACGGGGGTCCGGCTCACGGGGCGCTTGTCCGGGGTGTGCCCGGGTTCGACACGGCCCGCCTCGGGGGTCGGGTTCTGCTCGGACGACCCCTGGGCGGGCTTGCGGCGGTTGCGTTTCTTGGGTGACACCCCCGGGAGCCTACCCGGCCAGACCGGCCAGGTGGATGACCACGACGAACACCACGGGCCAGATCAGCAGCGCCAGCGACCACAGGGCGGCCCTGCGGTCCCCCGCCACGGTGGCCACGGCCGCGGCCAGGAAGGGCAGGCCCACGGCCGCGCCGAAGGCCAGGGTGAACCACTCGGCGGCCGAACCGGCGTGGGAGTCGGCGTCGACGCCCATCAGGTAGCCGAAGGGGCCCAGGGCCAGCGCGAGCAGCGCCAGGACGATGACGACGACACGGATGCCGGTGGGGTGGCGGGTGTTGCGGCCACCGCCGGAGGAGGAGGGACGTTCAGACACGGGGGCCGTGGTGCCTTTCGAGAACGGTGGCGGGCCGGGGCGGCGTGGCCCACCAGCGGGTGTGGGGGTGGGCTGGGTCGTGTTCACCGGTGCGGGGGCGAGGCCGGGCTGGCCGTGGCCGTGCCGCGCGACCCGGTGGGCGCGGGCTCGGAGGAGCCTGGCAAAGCATCCGCGGAACACTCCCTCGTGGCGCACGCCGTGGCCAGCGCTCGCGAGGCGCTGGGCGCTCGCGGGTCGGGCGTGGTGTGCTCCCTAAAACGTACTCCACCTGGGGGGTGTCCGAAACCCTGGGGCGTCGGCGTGTGGGGTGGTTCTCATGGTGAGGGAGTCACTGTTGGGGCCAGGGTCGGGCGGCGCCGACCAGTCCGGTGAAGGCGGCCAGCAGGCGGAGTTCGTCGATGGTGCGCGGGGCGGTGGTGAGCAGGTCGGGTGAGTGCACCACCAGGGCCAGGACCTGGGCTCGGGAGAGGGCGACGTTGAGCCGGTTGCGGTCCAGGACGAAGGAGGGGCCGCGGCTGGTCTCGGCGGCGTCGGAGGTGGTCATCGAGCACAGGACGGCGGCGGCCTCCTGGCCCTGGAACTTGTCGACCGTGCCCACGCGGACGCCCTCCAGGGCGGGGGTGTCGTGTTGGGCGTGGGCCAGGGCCTGGCGCAGGGTGCGCACCTGGAGGTTGTAGGGGGCCACGACGAGGATGTCGTGGCCGGTGAGGGGGCGGGGGCCCTGGTCGGGGTCAGTGGTGACCCGTTCGGTGACCAGGTGGCGGGCGGCGGCCACCACCGCCTCGACCTCCTCGGGGCTGTGGGTGGTGCGCCCGGTGTGGTGGACGGGCAGGGTGTACACGCCCGGGGTGAGGGCGCTGGGGGCGGTGGGGGTGCCCAGGGTGCGGTGGGCGGTGGAGGGGTGGGCCTGGAGGCGGCCCTGGTAGGACAGGTCGGAGACCGGCGCGCACACGTGGGGGTGCATGCGGCGGGTCTGGTCGAGGAAGTAGCCCAGGGCGGGGTCGATGATGGCGTCCGCGCCCATGAGGTGTTGCAGGGCGGAGGCGTCGGCGCCCTCGGTGTGCACTCCCTGGACGACCTGGGGCAGTTGTTGGGGGTCGCCGAGCAGGACGAGGTTGTGGGCCGAGGCGGACACCGCGAGGGTGTCGGCCAGGGCGAACTGTCCGGCCTCGTCGATGATGAGCACGTCGAGCGGGTCAGCGATGGTGTCGGCGCCGGACAGGCCCCAGGCGGTGCCGCCGATGAGGACGGGTTGGCCTTGGGCGGCGCGTTTGGCGCGCCAGTTGGCCAGGACCTTCTGGCTGGAGGGCTGTTCCCAGGGGGCGTCGGGGTCCTTCCGGCCGCCGCGCGGGCGTTTGGCGGCGGCCACTTCCAGGCCCTGCTGGTCGGCGGCGCGCAGGGCGGCGGCCATGACGTTCTCCACGGCCTTGTGCCCGGTGGAGCACACTCCGACGCTGCGGCCCTCCTTGATCAGGTGGGTGATGAGTTGGGCGGCCAGGTAGGTCTTGCCGGCGCCGGGCGGTCCCTGGACGGCGAGGTAGGAGTGGTCCAGGCGGTCGACGGCGGTGATGGCGGCGCTGATGAGGTCGCCCTGGTCGGGGGCGGGCAGCGGGCCCGGGGGGTGCAGGCGCGGGGGCAGGCGGCGCAGGACGTCCAGTCCGGGGTGGTGGGGCCACTCGGGCAGGCCCGCCACGGCGGTGTGGGCCACGCTCTCCAGGGCGCCGTCCTTGGGTTTGGGGTCCACCGGGGAGCCGGGCAGGGCCGCGACGGGGGCGCGGGAGACGGTCTCGTCGGGGTGGGCGGTCTCCACCAGGGTCAGGGCGTCGGGTTCGGCGCGGGTGACGGTGGCGGGGTGGGTGGTGGCGGCCTGGCCGGGGGCTCCGGGGTGGAGCAGGTGGACGCTCTCTCCGGTGGTGAAGGGGTTGGGGTGGGCGCGGTCCAGGCGCATGGACACCTCGCGGCGGGCCTTGGTGCGCCTGCCGGTGGGCTCCTCCCACTCCCCCACGTGCACCTGCCAGGGAACCGCGCAGTTGCTGTCGGTCTCCAGGTCCTGCAGGGGTGCGCTCTGGCGTTGGAAGTGTTCGCGCCAGGGCGGGGTGTTCTCGCGCTGGTAGTAGCCGACCAGGGCGGCCAGGGAGGCTCGGGGCTGGTCCTGCGGGGTGCGCTCGTCGGGGTCGGAGGGCACGTGTTCGAGGAGGGGTCGGGTCAGGGCGGCGTGGCGGGCGGCCTTCTCCGCGCGTTTGCGGGCGCGCTCGGCCTCCTCCTCGGTGAGTTCGAACTGGATGAGGGGCCGGTCGGTGATGCCCTGTGCGGTGCGGTGGCCCTCCAGCCAGTCGCGCAGGCGGGCGGTGGAGTGGCAGTCGTCGCGGTTGTAGGCGGCGATGTCGGCCAGGATCCGGTCGGCCTCGGCGGTGTCTCCGGCCTCGTGCGCGGCCAGGTAGGCGGCGTAGGCGTCGATGCTGGAGGCCGCGGTGGTGACGCCGCCGTCGCGGGAGGAGTCCAGGTAGAGGGGTTCGAGGTACTTGATGGAGTAGGAGCGCTGGGACACGCGCAGGCTCTTGCGGACCACGGTGAACAGGTCCACGAGCCGGTTCTCGCGCAGGAGCCGGTCGACCTCCTCCTCGCGGGTGTCGAACTCCGCGCTCAGGTGTTTGAGCCGGTCCACCTCGTAGGAGGCGTAGTGGTAGACGTGCGCGTTCTCGTCGGCGTCGACCCGCGCGGTGACGAAGTCGACGAAGTCCTCCAGGGCCTGCTTCTCCTGGGCGCGGTCGTGGGCCCAGAAGGCGTGGAAGGTCTCGTGTCCGTCGGTGTCCTCGGTGGTGGCGCCGAACAGGTACTCCAGGCCGCGTTCGCCCTGGCGGGAGTGGTAGGGGTAGCCCTCCATGTCGAAGAAGACGTCGCCGGGGCTGGGGGCGGGCAGGGTGGCCAGGCCCTCGGGTGAGAACACCTCGGCGGTGACGGTGCCCTGGGGATTGGCGGGGGTGCGGGTGGTGTCCTGGCGGACCTGGAGGGCGGCCTGGGCGCGCAGTTGGTCGAAGGAGCGGCGCGGCAGGGTGGTGGGGCGGGCGTCGTCGGGTGCGCAGGCCAGGGCGTCGATGGTGTCCAGGCCCGCGTCGCTGAGTTTGGTGGCCTGGTCGGTGCGCAGCCCGGCGACCAGGGACAGGTGACGGGCGGCGGTGCGGCCTTGGGAGCACCAGGTGTTGTAGCCGCAGCCCTCGCAGGCGGGGCGGGGCTGGCCCCAGGTGGGGGCGGGCAGGGCGGGTTCGGTGGCCAGGTGGGCCAGGAGGCGTTCGGTGATGGTGGTGAGGATGGGGGTGAACTCGGCGGTGGGCAGCGTGTGGGTGTGCTGGTCGCCGGTGAGCAGGTGCATGTGCTGGGGGGCGTGGCCGTGCAGGACGGTCACGGCCTGGGCGTAGGCGGCGAGCTGGACCACGGCGGCGGGTCCGGGTCGGCGGGCGAGTTTGGTGTCCCAGGGTTCGTAGGTGTGGGGGGTGGTGGCGTCGGGGCGGGGGTGGCCGGTGGCGGGGTCCAGGTCGGAGCGGATGAGGAAGTCGGCGCGTCCGTGGAAGGCGACGGTGTCGGTGAGGGGGTGGTGGAAGGAGGCCTGGTAGATGACGGGGGCTCCGGCGGCCATGGCCTCGGCGGTGGCTCGGGCGGCCTGGGCCAGGGAGTGGTCGTCGGCGGTGGGGGGTTCCACGCGTACGAGGTCGTCGCCGAACAGGGCGGTGAGGCGGTCGAGTTCGGCCTTCTCGTGGAGGTCGCCGTGGTGGGCGACCAGGGCGTCGACCTCTTCGGGGTGGGGTGCGCCGGGCACGTGGGCGGCGAGCGCGCTCTTGAGGGCGCTGCGGTGGTCGCACTCCAGTGTGTCGACGAGGTCGGTGGGCGAGACGACCCAGCCGGTGGTGGTGCGGAACAACGCCCGACTCCCCTTGGTGTTGTGGTGCCTGCGGTGTGGGTGGTGGGGATTGTGCCATGCCGTGGCGACGTGCGGGGCCCCGTGCTCGCTGGTGGGCGGCCTGGGGTGGGGCGTGTGGTGGCCCCGGTGGGGGGAGTCTACGCGGGGTCGACGATGTGTGGGGGTTGGTCGGCCCAGGTCAGCGGGGTGTCGGGGGTGAAGACGGCGGCGCGCCCCGCACCGGTGGGGTGCGGGGCGCGCCGGACGTGCCGTCGGGGGGTGTGGGCCTACCCGACGACCTCCCAGGCGACGGTGCCCACACCGGCGCCGGTGCCGATGATCTCGTCGAAGGCGGCCGTGGACAGGTCCAGGCAGCGTCCGGCGATGAAGGGGCCGCGGTCGTTGATGCGGACTGTGACCGACTTGCCGTTGTTGGGGTTGGTCACCTTCACCATGGTGTCGAACGGCAGCGTCTTGTGCGCGGCCGTCATTCCGTAGGTGTCGAAGGTCTCCCCGCTGGCGGTGGTGGCGCCGTGGAAGCCGTCTCCGTAGAAGGAGGCCTCGCAGGTGCCGCCCTCTCCGGTGCCCTCGCCCCCGCTGGAGCCACCGGTCTCACCCGAGGGTGCCTCGGGCGCGGTGGTCTCCTCCTCTTCGGGCTCCTCGCGGATGTCGGAGCCGGAGGCGGTCAGGGCCTGGGGCGCGGCGGCCTGGGTGCGGTCCTGGTCGTCCTCGGCCTGGGCGGTGTCCTCCTCGGGCTCCTCCACGACCAGCGTCTGGGGCTGGGCCCGCGGGATGCCCGCGGCGTTGGTGGCGGTGTCCGGGTCGGCGCCGGAGATGAGGACGGCCGCGGCGGCGGTGCCGCCCACGACCAGGGTCAGACCAGCGGCGGAGGCCACGACCAGGGCGCGCTTGCGGCGCGAACGCGAGCGCGCGGCGGCCAGGCGGGGGCCGACGACGGGTGCGGCCTCGGTGGCCGCCTCATGGTCGTCGGCGGGTGGTATCTGGGGCTCGTTTGTGCCCACAACACAGTCCTTCGAACGGGAACAGGGGCGTGGCGGTGACCTCCCGGCACGGCGGCCGTGGGAGGCGCGGTGCGCCGGGTGGTGCGGGCCCCGCAAGCGGGTGGAGCCGAGCACGGGAGACAGCGGGGACCGCCGGTGGCTTGGCACGGGGTCCGGGCGCAGAGCCTAGGGGTAACGCGAGGGTAACGGTACCGGAAAGGGCCGGTTTGTGGAACTTATCACCCACTGATATGGGATGTCCGCAGTTCCGGTCGGCGCGGAGGGAGCCCCTGGGGAAAGAGCCTGGTCAGCGGGTCGGGCAGGTCCAGGCCGCTGAGCTCGGCCACCGCCTGGGACAGGGTGGGGTTGTCCAGGTGCCCGCCCACGGTGGGGATGAGGGCGGCCATGGCCTCCAGGGGCGGGGCACCCAGGGTGGCGACCGCGTAGCGGGCGGCCACCGCCGGGGTGCGGGAGGCGCCCGCCCAGCAGTGCAGCAGCACCCGTTTGCCCTCGGCGCGCAGCGCGGCCACGGCTGAGGCGGCCTCGTCCAGGGTGAAGTGGAGGTTCGGGTTGCGGCCCGGGGTGTCGTGCAGCCACACCCGGACCCAGTCCGGACCGGCCAGGTGGGGGGCGTCCTCGGGGTGCGTGCGGCACAGGGAGACGGCCGCGTCCACCTCCTCCGGGCGGGTGCGCAGGTAGTCCAGGTTGCCGAGCAGGACCTGGGGGTCCAGGGGGTGGGGCACGGCGAAGGGCGGCAGGCGCAGTTCGGGCCGGTCCCGGATGGGCAGCTGGGGCCAGCGGTCGGGGTGGGAGCCGTTGAGGGACACCAGGGCGGTGGTGGTCAGCGCGTGCGGGTCGGTGTGTTCGCTGAGCCTGCGCACGGCCTGGAGCGGCAGGGCCGAGGTCCCCCACCGTGCTCCGGCCAGCGCTCCGGTGTACATCGCGGCCAGGTCCCCGTGCGAGTGGTAGGCCGCCCACACCGCGTCCACCAGGTGGGCGCAGGAGAACGCGCCCCGGGCGGGGCCGTCCGCGGGGTGGGGGGTGCGGGTCAGGGCCCGCCAGGACGCCCCGAGCGGGTCGTCGTTGGCGGTGTGCTCCAACACGGGTTCGCCGGCGGAGACCGCTCCGGTGAGGACCAGCGAGCGCAGCGCCCGCACCCACGCGGTGGAGACCGGGTCCGTTCCCGGGGACGAGGGGGCCGCGCGCAGGGCGGTGCGGACCAGGTGGGCCAGGGTCTCGGGGCCGGTGCCGTCCGGCACGTGCGGGGAGGCGGTGGTGGCCGCGGCGGCGAAGCGCTGTGCCGGGCCCGTGGGCGTGCCGACCAGGGCCGCGGCGGCCACGGCGCCCAGGAGGGAGCCGACGGCGCGGTCGTGTGAGGGTTCCTCGACGGGGCGGGAGTGGGTGGGTGCTGGCCACACGGCTGTCCTGTCCGGAGTGGGGTCGGGCGGGGCCCGGGCCCCGAGGGGGCGGGGCCCACCGGGGGTCTTCCCTGGAGAGGTGTGCCCCGCACACGCCTTGCCGGTTGTGGCCACGCCGGTACCCGGGCCCGGGGCGGGGACGTGGACAGGGGGCGCTGTGATGGTCAGGATGGGAGGTGTTATGCACACCATCGACGTCGCGCGCCCGGTGCGCGCCCTGGCCTCCCTGACCGCACTGTCCGTGGGCGACGCCTTCGGCTCCCAGTTCTTCGTCCCCGACAACCGGCCCCACCTGGTCGACCGGGAGCTGCCGCCCGGTCCCTGGCAGTGGACCGACGACACCGAGATGGCGGCGTCGGTCTACGCCGAGGTGCGGCGCGGCGCGGGGCTGGACCCCGACCGGTTGGCGTCCTCCTTCGCCCGCCACCACGACGTCGACCGGGGATACGGCCTGGCCACGGGGCGGATGCTGCGCCAGGTGCGGGAGGGCGGTGACTGGCGGTCGCTGGCCTCGGAGCCGTTCGAGGGGGCGGGGTCCTTCGGGAACGGGGCGGCGATGCGGGTGGCGCCGTTGGGCGCCTGGTACGCCGAGGACCTGGACGAGGTGGCCGCTCGGGCCGAGGCGAGCGCGCGGGTGACGCACACCCACCCCGAGGCGGTGGACGGGGCCGTGGCGGTGGCGTTGGCGGCGGCCCTGACGGCGCGGCGCGAACCGTTGGGTGCGGGCCCCTATCTGGACCGGGTGGTGGAGCGCCTGCCCCGGGGGCGGGTGCGTGAGGCGGTACGGGACGCCCGTGCCCTGCTGATCACCACCGATCCGATGGGGGTGGCCCGGGAGCTGGGCAACGGGTCGCGGGTCAGTGCCCTGGACACGGTGCCGTTCGCGCTGTGGGTGACGGCCCGACACCGGTCGGGGCTGGCGTCGGCGCTGTGGGCGACGGTGGCACCGGGCGGCGACACGGACACCACGTGCGCGATCGTGGGGGGTGTGCTCGGCGCGGGGCTGCCCGTGGGGGCGCTGCCCCGGGAGTGGGTGGAGCGCACCGAGGCCCTGCCCGCGTGGGCGTTGGGCTGAGTCCTCGTGTCAGGGCCCCGGGGCGGGCGGGTGGAGGAGTCGTTGGCGGTGGCGCGCGCGGCGCACGGCGGTGACGACGACCAGGGTCAGCCCGCCCGCGATGCCCAGGGCCGGGAGGAACAGCAGTGACCCCAGCGCGCCGAAGAGCCCGGTCACGAGGGTGCCGGTGCTCTGCGCGCCGGGGGCGATCCCGAAGCGGACGTCGTCGGCGGCCCGGCAGGTGAGGGAGTACTCCCCCGGTTCGGTGAGGGTGACCATGCCGATCATCGCCCAGGACCCGTTCTCGTCCTCCACCTGGTGGTTGAAGGTGGGGTAGCTGAAGGCGGGTCGGCGGCCGTCCGGGGCGGTCAGGGCGCAGGCGGTGTGGTCCACGCCCCGGGGTGAGCCGTACAGCAGCCAGCCCTGTTCGGTGTGGTCGGGGTCCTGGACGGTGAAGGTGGCGCTCTGGGAGCCGTGGGTGCTCGCGGCGAAGTCGGGCAGGGCGACGGCACGCACGAGCAGCAGGGCGAAGAGGACGGCCCCGGCGGCCAGGGACAGGGGGACGAGTGCTCCGCCCACCCAGTACCAGGCGCGGGAGGGGCGCAGGCGCCGGGGGTCCACGGGGGGTCGTCCGGGGCGCGGGTTCGGTGCGGCCATGCGGTGAGTGTCGCATGGGTGACCTGCGGTTCCCCAGGTGTTTGGCGGGTTCTTGGGTGTGTGGTGCCCGTTCCGTGGTCGGGCGGCGGGGCGCGTCCTCGGCGGGGGTCGGTGGCCGGTGGCCGTTCCGGGGGTGGTGCGCGCCGTGGTGGCCCGGCCTCCCGGGGTGTGGCAGTCGGGGGCCGGAGGACGGTTCAGCCGGGATTTGAGGGATGGCGTCCGGGTGATTCCTTCGCACTGCGGGTTTCTGACGAAAAGTCTCACAGAGCAGTTGAATGACACACTTGAAGGGTGGTGGTCGCGGGGATCACCCGGACTCCGTGAGGGGGCGCGATGGACCAGGCCGAGGTCATCCGGTACGTGACCGGGTTGGGTGAGGTGGACGTGGAGACCGCGAGTCGGGAGAGCGGGGCGCCGGAGGTCGCCTGGGGCGACTCGTTCGTCCTGTACGACCCGGACGGCCGGGCTCGCGAGCGTGCCGGCTTCACCCCGTTCGCGACGGTGGTGACCAAGGACTACCCGGGCTTCGACACCGACTCCGACCTGGACCGTCCCGGGGTGTTCCGGGTCAACGTCGCGGTGGGGCGGGCGCTGTTCGAGGAGGTGGTGGGGCACTCCCCCGCCGCGCACGCCGAACACCGGCGAGGGTTCGACTTCACCGAGCTGGACCGGCTCCTGCCCCACCCGGTCCACGCCACCCAGGGGTGGGTGTCGGTGCTCAACCCGGGGCCCCGGACCGCGGAGCGCACGCGTGAGCTGCTGGCTCTGGCCAGGGAGCGCGCCGCCGCCCGGTACCGCCCCCGGCGTTGAGGGTCGGCGCCCCGCCCGTCGCGGGGGGCGGGGTTCAGCCGTTCGCTCGATCGTGGCGCTCGCGCGCCGCGCGGACCTCCTCGCGGTGTTCCTGGGCCCAGCGGTCCAGGGCGGTGAGCGGTGCGAGCAGCGTGTGTCCGAGGTCGGTCAGCTCGTAGTCCACGCGCGGGGGGACGGTGGCGTGCGCGGTGCGCTCCACCAGACCGTCGCGCGCCAGGGCGCGCAGGGTGAGGGTGAGCATGCGCTGGCTGATCCCGTCGATGGCGCGGTGCAGTTCGCCGTAGCGGTGCGCGCGCTGGCCGAGCAGGACGATGACGAGCACGCTCCACTTGTCCCCGACCCGGTCCAGGACCTCGCGGACCGGGCAGTCCTCGGGGTCCTGGGTGAGGTCGCGTTCGGTCAGGGGCACAGGGGTGTTCGTCACGAACATGAGAGTTCCTTCTTGAGTCCGTTCTGTCCTGCCTGCATACTCACTGATCAATAGGTTACGCACAAGAAGTATGTGAGGAGTGGTGGGTGTGAGCGAGTCGCGGAGCGCGCCCGAGCCGGTGCCGGTGGCCGAACCGGACGGGGACGGGGTCCCCACACCCCTGCCCGTGGTCGGTGGCCTGGTGACGTTGGGTTCCGAGGACGCACCCGCGTGCTCGGACGGAATCTGCCTCTGAGAGGGACGTTCGTGCAGATCGAAGTATGGTCCGACATCGTGTGCCCGTGGTGCTACATCGGCAAGCGACGCCTGGAACGGGCCCTGGCGGGGTTCGAGCACGCCGAGGAGGTCGAGGTCGTCTGGCGCAGCTTCCAGCTCGACCCCGGTTTCCCGCGCGGGGTCAGTGAACCGGTCCTGGACTCCCTGGCCGCGAAGATGAACGCCACCCCCGAGCAGGTGAGGGCGATGACCGGGCAGGTCCGGGAGGTCGCCGCGCAGGAGGGGCTGCACTACGAGTTCGACGGCGCCGTCATGGTCAACACCTTCGACGCCCACCGACTCACCCACCTGGCCAGGGAACGGGGCCTGGGTGGTCAGGCGCACGAGCGCCTGATGCGCGCCCAGTTGGTGGAGGCCCGCGACCTGGGCGAGGTGGACACCATGGTGGAGCTGGCCGTGGAGATCGGCCTGGACGCCGCTGAGGCCCGCTCCGTCCTGACCGGTGACGCCTACACGGCCGAGGTCGAGGACGACATCCGTACCGCGCGGGCCCTGGGCGCCACCGGGGTGCCGTTCTTCGTGGTGGACCGTGCCTTCGGTGTCTCGGGGGCGCAGCCGTTGGAGGTCTTCTCCTCGGCGCTGGAGAAGGCCCACGCCCAGAGGGCCTGAGCCCGAAGGCGTGTCTCCCCCCGACGGGGGAGGCCCCTCACCCCTGTTGGGGAGGTGCGGACGGGGGCGCCGGAGGAGGGTGGGTGTGAAGGTTCGTCCCACCCCCGAAGGAGCCGGTCATGTCCGCCCCACCCACCCGCGTCCACTCGCGTCTCCCCTTAGCGCCCTTCTGGGCGGCGCTGGCATGGTCGGCCGTCGCCCTCGGCCTGGCCCTGGGCTGGCTGGCCGGTGTGGTGCCGCCCGGGCTCTCCGAAGCGGAGGCGTTCGGAACGCTCCACACCGCCGGCAACGTGGGGGTGACCACCGCGGTGAGCTGCGTGGTCGGCGCTGTGGGTGTGGCCCTGGCCCTGCTACTGCCGCGCGGGACCGCACCGCGCCTGCTGGAGTCGCTGACCTGGGCCCTCGTCGCGGTGCTGCTGCTGTTCTACGTCGAGTCCACCCTGCTGGTGTGGCTGGGCTACAGCCTGATCATGCCGGTGGTGGTCTGGGCGGAGCCGGCGCTGGGGGCGGCCTACGTCGCCCACACCCTCTCCCCCGGGCTGCTCCACGTGCTGTTCTTCGCGCTGGGTGCGGGGATCTGGGTGTGGGCGGCGCTGGCCCACCGCCGAGGGCGGCGACAGGGGTGCGCACGGTGCGGCCGCGCCCCGGCGTGGACCCCGGAGCTCGAACGCTCCCTGCGCGGGCGTGCCCTGCGTGTGGGCAGGGTCGCGGTGGCCTGTGCGTTCGTGCTGGCACTGCTCTACCCGGCCCTGCGCCTGCCGTGGCTGTTCGGGTACTCGATGGGCCTGCCCGCGGAGCGGTTCGCTCAGATCTCCGCGGACCCCGGCGCGATCATGGTCGGGGTGGGGCTGGGGTCGGCCGGTGTGGCGGGCGCGGTCCTCATGCTCGGCCTCGTCCAGAGGTGGGGGGTGCGCTTCCCCCGCTGGACGGTGGGACTGTCCGGGCGCCGGGTCCCGGTCTCCCTGGCCGTGCTCCCGGCGGGGCTGGTGGCGATGGCGCTGCTGGGGCTGGGACGCGGCGTCCTGGTGCGGACCTGGCAGATGGGCGGGATCGTCCCCGGGGAGGAGACGCACACGTTCGTCTTCGGGAGCATGCCCCTGTGGGCCGTCGCCCTGGCGGTGGCCACCGTGGCCTACGCGGTGCGTCGGCGCGCCGAGTGCGGGGTGTGCGGGCGGGGCCTGCCCGAGACCTGGCCCGTGCCGGTCCCCGCGAGGCCGCGGGCGCGCTCCGGGTCGCCGGTGGGCTGAGACCCGGACGCGGCGCCGCCCCGCTCCCCAGGGCCGGGGGCGGGGCGGCGCCGCGTCGTGGGCCTACTGGACGGGGACGCCGGGGATCTCTCCGAAGGCGCCCGCGTACAGGGTCATCTCCCCCACTTCCGGGCCGGGGGCGGGGAAGACCGCCAGGGCCAGGTACTCCTCGCCCGGGGAGAGCGTGAGGATCTCGTCCGCGAAGTCCTCGTACTCGCCCTCACCCGCGCGGATGCGGATCACGTACCGGATCACCCCGGTGCCGGGCTCCTCCAGCCGGAAGCCGCCCATGGTGCCCTCGGTGTACTGCTGGGGGCTGCCGGGCAGGGACGCCTCGTCACCCTCCAGGTCGGCTTCGAGGTCGGTCAGGGTGGAGTTCTGGAAGCCCACCATCTGGAACAGGTAGGCGCCGTCGCGCACCATCGGGTACACGTTCAGGTCGAGGTCCTCGTGGGCGACGGTGGTGAACGGGTCCAGTTCCTCGAAGTAGGGCGCCGGGGGGCCGACGTGGCGCGTGGCGGTGTCCAGCCCGCCACCGCCCTCGGTGCCGTTGTCGGCCATGGGGACCTCGTAGGAGAACTCGACGCGCCGGTTGCGGGCGCGGGCCTCCTCGTCGTCGTCCCCGCCCTCCTCCGCGAGCAGCTCCTCGGCGCCCCGGCCCTCGGTGGTCAGGGTGAAGTCCGCGCCCAGCTCCTCCTCCAGCAGGGCGCGCACGGCCTCGGCGCGTTCCTCGGACAGGGTCTGGTTGTAGCCGTCCGCGCCCTTGCCGTCGGTGTGGCCGACGACGGTGATCGCCACGTCCTCGCCGAGGTTCTCGCGCAGGGACTGCGCGGCCTCCCTGATGGTGTCCACAGCGGCGTCGGTGGGGTCGGACTCGTCGAACTCGAACATGCCGTCCGCGTGCAGGGCGATGACCTCCTCGTCGCCCGCGCGGGTGGTGGAGGCGGTGGCGCCGTCCACGAAGCTCTCCATGGACTGGACGAACCCGGTGGTGTCCAGGCCCGGCTCCGGCGGGGTCTCCGGGTAGACGATCTCGTCCTCGGGCAGGTCCTGCTCGATCACCCAGGTCTCGGGGTCGACGTAGTCGTGGACGTCGGGTTCGGGCAGCGGGGTGAACTCGTCGACGTAGGTGACGGGGACCCCGGGCACGTGTCCCGCGGTCAGTCCGGTCAGGGTGAGGAACTCCACGTCCTCGCTGGGCGCCGGGAAGTACCGGCGGATGGGCGCGGGCAGCTGTTCGTGGATGGGTACGAGGTCGCTGCCCTCGATGAAGTAGCTGCCGTAGGGTTCGCCGTGCCCCTCGTCGGTGATGGGGAGCAGGACCTCGCCGGAGACCGGGTCGACCAGGCGCAGGGGCGCTCCCGCGTAGGAGACGTCGTCGCCGTTGATGAACTCCAGGATCTCGCGGCTGAAGTCGAGCATCAGGTACTCGCCGTCGTTCTCCAGGGCCTTGACGGTGGTCTCGACGGCGACGTCGTTGCCGCCCTCGACGAACATGCGCCCCTGGCGGACGAAGGGGAGTTCGACGTCCTCGGCGGTGACCTGTGCGGTGGTCTCCTCCGATGCGGCGGGCTCCTCCTCGCCTTCGCTGGAGGTCAGGTCGCGGACCAGGCCGCAGGAGCTGAGGGTCAGGCTCAGGGCGATGACGGCGCCGGTCACGCCCAGGGCTCGTCGGTTCGTCACGCCTGGGGCTCGATGGGACATGGTTCGGGGGACTCCCTCGGGGTGGTGCCGGGCTCCGGCGGGGGCGCCGGGCTCGTGGGTCAGCTGGTCGGACGCGCGGCGGGGCCGTCTGGTTGCGGGAGGCCGCTGACTGGTGGGGCGCGGACGGGAGCGGGAGGTGCCCGCCGGGCCCTGGCCGGGCCCTGGCCGGGTACGGCGGAGGGGCGGTTTCTCCGTGGCGCCCGAACACCCGGTGGTGCTTGGATGGGACGTCACGTGACCCGTGGGCGGCACGGACGAGGAAGGGCGGGCGCGTTCCCATGCTGGAGATGGTCCTCGGAGTCGTTCCGGTGCTGGCCGCAGTGCTGACCGGTCTGTTCGCCGGTCTGTTCCTGTCCTTCTCGATGGCGGTCATGCCCGGACTGGCGCGCGCCGGGGACCGGGCGATGATCGAGGCGATGCAGGGCGTCAACACGGCCATCCTGAACCCGCTGTTCGCTCTGGTCTTCGTGGGCGCGCCGGTGGCGGCGGTGGGGACGACGGTGCTGTACGCCTCCTCGGGTTCCCTGGCACCCCTGGTCTGGTCGGGTGCTGGAGCCGTCCTGCTCCTGGTGGCGGTGGTGGTCACCTTCGTGGTGAACGTGCCGCGCAACAACGCCCTGGACCGGGCCGGTGCGGCCGGACGTCTCCAGGACCCTGGGGCGGTGCGTGCCGCGTTCGAGCCGGTGTGGGTGCGGTGGAACCACGTGCGTTCCCTGGCCTCGGTGGCGGCGCTGGTCTGCTCGGTGATGGCCCTGCTCCCGGCCTGACCCGGGTCGCCGCCGGTCGGGGCGGCGCGTTCGGGGCACACACCCGCCCCCGTGTGTGAAACGGTGGTGGGGTGAGCCCGCACATCGAGCCCTTCGACCCGACCGCGTCGCAGACGAGCGACCTCGCGGCCTGGAGTTCGGTCTACGCCGACGGGCAGTCCGCCCTCTCGGGCGGTGCCGCACCGGCGGAGGAGCTGGCCACACGGCTGCGCTCGGGGCGCGCGGGTCACGCCTGGCGCTGGTCGGCCCGGATCACTCCCGGCGATCCCATCCACGGTGTGGCCGAGCTGCGCCGCCAGCACCATGCCGCGAACACCGGGTTCCTGCGGCTGTTCGTGGCCGAGCACGCGCGGCGCCGGGGTACCGGCCGGGGGCTGCGCCAGGCCGTGGTCGAGGAGGCCCGCGCCCAGGGTATGGACCGGCTCCAGAGCACCGTCCTGGCCGGGGAGCCGGGCGAGCACTTCGCGCGGTCCAGCCCCTACCTGCACACCCTGCTGCGGCTGGAGCTCCAGCGGCAGTACCTGGACGAGCCCACGCTGCGGCGCTGCTGGAGCCTGGCCGCCACCCCGGCGCGGGGGTACCGGCTCACTCACTGGCAGGGGCCCGCGCCCGAGCACCTGGTGGCCTCCTTCGGCCGGGTCATGGCGCATCTGCTGGACGCTCCCGGCGCGGCCCTCCAGGTGGAGGCGCGTGCTTGGGACGTGCCCCAGGTCCGTGCCTGGGAGCACGCGATGACCGAGGACGGCTCGCGGCTCGTGGTGGGCGCCGCCCTGGACCGCACCTCCGACCAGGTGGTCGCGGCCACCGTGAGCACGGTGACCAGCGGTGTGGTCGCCGACCAGCACGACACTGCGGTGCTGCCCGCCCACCGTCGCAAGGGGCTGGCCAGCCGGGTCAAGGCGACCCAGGCCCTGCGGGTGCACGACCTGTTCCCGCACGTGGAGGCGGTGGCGGTGACCATCAACCAGGAGAACCAGGCGATGCTCGCGGTGAACCGCTCCCTGGGCTACCAGCGGGTCCACGAGCGGTTGCTGGTAGAGGAGGGCCTGGCCGCGCACTGACCGCGACCGGGTCAGACCAACGGGTCGCTCACGTGTTTTCGCGCGCTGTCGTAGATGATCTGGCTGCGGAAGGAGGCGACCTCACGGCGTTCGGTGAGCCGGTCGATGAGGAAGCTGTGCAGGGAGGTACCTACGTGGACTACCTGGACCGGCTCGCGGAGACCGACCCGGCGGAGATGGCGTACGTGGGGCTCGCGGTGTTCGGGCCCAAGAAGGACGTGAACAAGCTGACGAGGCGGCTGCCGCTGGCCAGCTGAACGCACGGCGCCCCCGCCACGGAGTTCCGTGGCGGGGGCGCCGTGCGCGGATCAGACGCCGAAGGCGTCCGGGTAGCGAATGGTGCCGCGCGGGGTCTCGCGCGAGGGGTCCAGGGACAGGGCCATCATGGCCTCGTCCGGGACGTCGAACGGGGCGCGTACGCCGAACCCGGAGGCCGGGGTGAACCCGAACCTGGGGTAGTAGTCGGCGTGGCCCAGGACCAGGACGAGGTTCTCGCCCAGGGCGCGGGCCGACTCCAGTCCGGCGCGGATGGCGGCCGAACCGGCGCCGGTGCGCTGGAACTCCGGCAGCACCGCGCACGGGGCCAGCGCCAGGGCCGCACGGCCGTCGACGTGGCACCGGGTGAACAGGACGTGCCCGACCGGGGTTCCGTCACCGGACTCGGTGACGATCGACAGACCCTCGATCCACGCGGCCGAGTCGGCGCGCAGGGCGTCGACGAGGTCGGCCTCGGCCGGGGTCTCGAACGCCGCGCTGTTGATCGCGTGGATCGCGCCGAGGTCGGCGTCGGTCTCGGGTCGGGTGAGCCAGGAATGGGTGTGGGACAACGTGAGGACCTTCGTTCTCATGGGTCCCGTCGTGTGGTCAGGCCGGGACCCGCTGGTGGGACATGCTGCGGGCGTCGCCCAGGGCGTCGCCGGTCAGGGCAGTCATCAATGCACCTCGGTGGGGGTACGCGGCGCCGAATCTCGGCGTCGCGGGGTCCAACGCTAGCAGTGAGCGGAACGTTCCCCGTGGTGAGGGCGCTCACGGGCCGACGGGGGCGGTGAGACCGTACGCCGGGCCCTCGGAGAACCGTCCGCATGGCTAGGGTGTCTTATCCACAGGGCCTTTGGTGTAGCGGCGGGCCCCGGGACGCGGACGGTAGGGAGAGCGGCACGGTGGAACTCTTCGAGGAAGGCGCCAGGGTCCTGACCCAGGAGATGGTCAGGGGCGGGTGGACCGTGGTCCAGGGCTGGGTCACCCGGGTGTTCGGGGGTGACGAGACCAAGCGGCACCGGGCCCTGGAGGAGGTGGCGGAGACCCGCCGAGAGCTCGACGCGGGCGACGGGGGCGCGGTGTCGGCGGAGGAGGTGGAGCAGTCCTGGCGTACCCAGCTGCGCCGTCTGCTGCGTGAGGATCCGGCGGCCGCCGCCGAGCTGCGCGCACTCCTGGACGAGGTGGCCCCGTCCGGAACGGGGAACGTCACCAACACCGCCCGCGACGTGCACGGGGTGCTCATCCAGGCGGGCACGATCCACGGCGGGGTGCACCGGAACGAGACCCGCTACGACGGCGACCACGTCGAGATGCGCGGGAACAGGGCCGGGCGCGACGTCATCGGTATCCAGAACAACCACGGTGACAGACGGAGCGAGGGCTAGGGGCGGCGTCGGCGTGAACGGACCGAACTCCCCCGGTGACCTGCCGACGAGCCACGCGCACGTCCAGGGAACGCGGGCCGGGCGCGACACCATCGCCGTCCAGAACAACTACGGCGCCGTCCCCGCCCGAGGCGCCGCACAGACCCTCCTGACCCTTCCCTCGGTGGACGCGGGGTTCACCAGCCGCAGCGGGGAACTGGAACGGGTCCTCGCGGTGCTCGACCCCGAGGCGGAGGGTGTTCCGGGGGTGGTGGTCTCCCAGGGCATGGGCGGGGTCGGCAAGACCCAGCTGGCCCTGGCCGCCGGTCACGAGGCGCTCCGTCGCGGGTGGTTCGCCGGGGCGCTCTTCGTGAACCTGCACGGCTACACGACCCCGGTGGACGGCGACCGGGCGGTGGAGTCCTTCCTGCGCGGCCTGGACGTGCCCCCACGGCGGTGGCCCGACGACGCCGAGGCCAGAAGGGGGCTGTACCGGTCGGCGCTGGAGGAACGGGCCCTGGAACTGGGTGGGCCGATCCTGGTGGTGGCCGACAACGCCTCCGAGGCGGGGCAGGTCGCCCCCCTGGTTCCCGGGCGGACCCGACACCGGTTGCTGGCGACCTCGCGCGACCGGCTCACCTCGCACGGCTGGCGGCGCGTCCCCATCGACCACCTTCCCGGTGACCGCGCCGTGCGGGTGCTGGTGGAGGCGCTCCGGGTGGGTGATCCGGACGACGACCGGGTGTCCGAGACGGAGGGCCTGGCCCGGGTCGCGCGGGCCTGCGCCGGGTTGCCGTTGGCGCTGCGTGTCTGCGCGGCCGTCCTGGCCGCGGCCCCGGACATGACCGCCGACGAGCTGGCGGACACGCTGGAGGCGTCCGCGACCCGGGTGCTGAGATTGGGGGACGGATCCCGCAGCCTGCACGCGGTCTTCGAGCAGTCCCGCGCGCGGTTGGCCCCGGACACCGCCGAGCTCCTGGCCCTGCTGGGGTTGGCTCCCGGGCCGGACATCTCCACGGCGGCGGCGGCCGTCCTGGCCGGGGTGACGGAGCCCGAGGTCCTGGAGCGCCTGCGTGCCCTCTCGGTCGCGCACCTGGTGTCCGGGAGGGAGGGGCGGTGGCGGATGCACGACCTGACCGCCGGCTACGCGGCCTCGCTGTGTGGCGGGGACGAGGCCCCGGAGCGGTTCGTTCGGGCCCGGCGACGGTTGTTCGACCACTACGCGTCCACGGCCGACGACGCCCGTCTCAACATCGTGGCGTTGTCGGGTCAACGGACCCCGGACACCTTCGCGGACCGTGCGGCGGCCACGCGGTGGATGGACGCCGAGCGCGCTGTCCTGATCGACACCGTGCACGTGGCCCGCGAGCTGGGTGAGACGCGGACGGAGACCGACCTGCCGCTGTACCTCAACACGTATCTCAAGTGGCGCCGGGACTTCGGCGACCTGGAGGACCTCCAGTGGATCGCGGTGCGTGCCTCCCAGCGGGGCGGGGACGAGGAACGGGAAGCCCTCTCATGGGACCACCTGGGCGCCGTCCTGCGTGCGACACGCAGGTTCGAGGAGGCGATGGACGCCCACGTGTGTGCGCTGCGCCTGTACACCGAGCTGGAGGACCAGCACGGGGAGGCCGTGTCGCGCAGCGGACTGGGTGCGGCGTTGAACGGGGAACGGCGCTTCGAGGAGGCCATCGACGTCCTCCGGGGCTCCCAGGCCATGTTCGCCCGCTTGGGCGACGTCCTTCGGGAGGCCAACGCCTGCAACCACCTGGGCGAGGCCCTGCGCGAGGTCGGCCGGTACGCCGAGTCCGTGGAGGCCCACCAGCGGGCGCGGGGCTTCTACCACCAGCTGGGAGAGGTGCACCGCGAGGCCAAGGTGTGGGTCAACCTGGGCGCTGTGCTGGCCCGGGAGGGGCGCTTCACCGAGGCGATGGAGGCCTACGAACGGGCCCGCACCATGTTCCAGGGGCTGGGAGACACCCTTGAGGTGGTGCGGACGGAGACGGGGACGGCCACCTGCCTCCGGGGGCTCCACCGAACGGACGAGGCCCTGGCCGCGCTCGACGCGGTGGTCGGCTTCCTCGCCGAGGAGCGGGACCCGCACCATGAGGGTCTGGCCCGCTACGAACTCGGGCTGACCTGGGCCGCGAGGGGTGACGCGGTGCGGGCGATCCCCCACCTGGAACGCGCGGTCGAGCTCCTCGCGGAGAACAACGACCCGTACCTGAGGGACCGGGCCGCCGAAGCGCTGGTCTCGGCCCGGGACTCTCCCGACCCGGTCGGCTGAGTCCCCGGCTCCCTGAACCGGTCCGGGTTCCGTTTCACGTGACACGGCGCAACGCACACCTTCGGGCGGGATGAACCTGGGGGTCGGCACCGGAACCCGCCAGGGCGCGGGCCCGGCCGATGGACGGCACCGCCGCCCGCCAGGGAGGCCGTCGCGGCCGGGGACGCGACCGCCCTGGCCAGCCCCTGCCCCGGGTGGTGTGTGGTCGCCGGGGTGCCCCTCCCACAGGGACCTCCGCACGCGGACCGCACCCGGATCGGAGGCGCGGTCGGCGGTTTCGGACACGACCCCGACCCGGCGGGTGTCCGGCGCCCCCGGGTCCCGTCGGGTCAGCCGATCTGTTGGCCGTCCCGGCGCAGGGGGGCGCCCAGCAGGCGGTTCAGGTCGGCTTCGACCTCGGCCAGCAGCTCGCGGCCGAACACGCACAGGGTCCCCCGGTCGTGTTCCCAGGGGTGCCCGAAGGTGCCCAGGCGCAGGTCTCCGGCGAGGTTGATGTGGTAGTCGCCGTCGGGGAACGCGTGCGCGGGGTGGCGGGGCCGTTCGTCCCCTCCGACCCGGCGGGGGTCGTACCGGTGCCCGGTGTGCTGCCAGCCCAGGGAGTAGAGGTGCTCACCCTCCGGGACGCTGGCGGCGAGCGCGCGCCGCACCACCCGGTTCAGTTCGCTGACGCGGTCGGGGCTTCCGGCCACGGCGTGGGCGGCCCAGGTCACGGAGGGGGTGGGTTCCACGACGCCGGGGAAGACCGTGGCGCTGGGGGTGAAGAAGAAACGTTCGGTGAACCGGTCCCAGAGGTCGTCGTGCTCGGGGTCGTCGTGGAGCTCGGTGACCGGCCGTACCGGAGCCGGGGCGCCGGGCGGGGCCCAGGTGAGGGTGCGCACGCTGGTGACTTCCCGGAACCCCGAGGCGAGGAGGAGTCCGTGCAGGTCGGGTTGGGTGGCGGGGTCGGTCTCGGCGGCCATGAGGCGGGCCTCGGCCTGGGTCCACACCCACCACAGGGGTAGGACGCGACCTGAGCTCGCGTGACGCGCCCACTCCCCCAGGAACTCCGCGCGGGGGGCGGTCATCCCCTCCAGGACCACGAAGGGGGTTCCGGTACGCAGGGTGGCCCAGCTGGCGGCGCGTACGTGCGCCCCGCGCACCAGGGTCAGGGTCCGTCTCTCGAAGGCTCTGCCGTCCGCCTCGTGTTCGGTCAGGGAGCGCCGGTGCGGTCCGGAGGCGGCGGCCAGGAGCCGGACGGCGTCGGCGGACACCCGGTCGTTCTCCCGGAGGCGTTCCTCCGGCGGGGGCGGCGCCGTGGGGAGGTCGGTGAGCGCGGCGACCAGCACGGATCTCTCGGGGCCCGGGACGAACCCGGCCGTGTGCAGGGCGCGGGTCAGGGCGGGCGGGTCGTGGGCGTGCACCGGCCAGTGGGCGGGTTCGCGGTGTGCCTCGAACCGGTCGCGTTGGCGGGCGACCAGGGCGGGCAGGTCCGTTCCGCTCGGCAGGGGGCCGTGGTCGACGACCCCGTGGGTGCCGTAGTGGGTGCGGACGAGGCGTCCGCCGTCCACGTGTCGGTCCCTCAGGTGTACCGCCCCGGCCTGGGGCGGGGAGGGGAGATGGCCACGCAGATGGGTGTCGTAGGCATGGCGGAGCTCGTGCAAGGTGGCAGCCAGGAGGGGTGAGGGGGCGGAGGAGGGGCGGCCCATTCTGCCAGTTCCGGGGGTGCGGGGACCCATCCCGAACGGCCCCGGGGGTGGCCGGAAGCCGGGGTGCCGGTGTCCGATTGTCGAAGCGGGTCCGTAACCTGGTCGATCGTTGTCCGAGCCCCGCCCACTCGGACCGAATCCCGTTCGGTTCAGGTGTGGCCACGAGTTCTACCCATCGGTAACATTGACGCATGAGCCTTGACCACCCCGCCGAAGGGCACGAGTTCGACCAGGACACCCGGGTCGACAAGCGTGCCGACGGCGAGTTCACAGCCACCCTCACCGACGGCTGGACCACGTTCACCTCGCACCCCAACGGCGGCTACGTCCTGGGGACGGCCCTCAACGCCCTGGGCCAGACCCTCACCCAGCCCGACCCCCTCGTGGTCTCCGCCTTCTTCCTGCGTCCCGCCGCCCCCGGCCCGGCGTTGCTGCGCACCGAGACCGTACGCGAGGGGCGCCGCACGGCCACCGGCACGGTCGTCGCGGAACAGGGCGGCAAGGAGATCCTGCGTGCCACCGCCACCTACGGTGACCTCACCGCCGAGGGGCGGGTGCTGCACCTGGAGGGCCCGCCGGAACTGCCCGCCCCGGAGGACTGCCACCTGCCCCCGGAGTTCGCGGGCACGCCCGAGGGCGTGACGATCGCCCAGCGCGTCGACTACCGCTACCCCGAGCGCCCGGGGTGGCTGGACGGGAGGAAGGACGGCCGGCCCCGCACCGACTTCTGGATGCGGTTCGCCGACGGCCGCGACGCCGACGTGCACTCCCTGCCCGCGATGGTGGACTTCGCGGTCCCCGCAGTCCTGGAGATCGGTGAGTTCAGCACGATCACCGTGGAACTGACCACCCACGTGCGCGCCAGGCCCGCCCCCGGCTGGCTGGCCTGCCGGGTCTCCACCCGGCACGTCTCCAACGGCCTCCACGAGGAGGACATGGAGATCTGGGACAGCCAGGGCACCCTGGTGGCCCAGGCCCGCCAGCTCGCCATGCTGCTGTGACCCCGTGCCCCGCGACCGGCGCGCGGCCGGTCGCGGGGCGACCGGCGAGGCCTCGCCGCCGGCCTATCCCTCCTCGGCGCGCCGGGTCAGGCGCTCCTGGCGCTGCCGGGCGGCCTGCGCGGTGCCCAGCCCGAGGCCGAAGGCGATCCCCTGCCAGGTCATCCCCCGCCCCTTGGCCATGGTGAGCAGCCCCGACTCCAGCTGGTCGAACTCGGCCCGGGCCCAGGGGACCAGGGTCAGGGCGGCGGTGAGGTCGTCCTGGTCCACGGCGGGGGCGCCCTCGTCCGGGAGGGCGCTGCCCGCGGCCAGGTCGCTGACGCGACGAATGGCCTCGTGGGGGGACATCGGCATGCGTGTCCGGGTCCAGCGGTCGCGGTCCTCGCCCGTGGCGTGCCGCTCGGTGATCCGGAAGAGGGCCTCGTGGACGCGTGCGCGCCGGGCTTGTTCCGGGTCGGGCTGAGTGAAGGCGTCCTGTGTGTTCTCCATGCCTCCACTGTGCGTTGTCAGCTCTTAGTTGTCAACCAAATGTTGTGAACGGATTGTTCACATGCTCAGTCGAGGACGCGGGTGCCGCGACCGCGGGCCCGCAGGGCACGGACGGCACGCCCCCTCCAGAGCAGCCCCTGCCGGGGGGAGAACAGGTAGGCCAGAGTGAACGCGACCGCCTGGGACAGCACGATGCACCCGCCGGTGGACACGTTCAGGTGGAAGCTGGTGAACACCCCCGCCACGGCGGCGACGACGGCGATCGCCGCCGAGATCAGCAGCATCCGCTCGAAGCGGTCGGTGAGCAGGTAGGCGGTCGCGCCGGGGATGATCACCATGGCCACGACCAGGATGATCCCCACCGCCTGGAGCGCCACCACGACCGTCACCGACAGCAGGCCCAGCAGCAGGGTCTCCAGCAGGCGCGGGTTGACGCCGATGGCGTGCGCGTGGACCGGGTCGAAGGCGTACATGGTCAGGTCGCGGTGCTTGTACCAGACCACGGCCAGCACCACGGCGGTCAGGATCAGGACCTGGAGGATGTCCGCGTCGGAGACCCCGAGCACGTTGCCGAACAGGATGTGGCTGAGGTCGGTCTGGCTCGGCACCCGCGAGATCATCACCAGCCCCAGGGCGAACATCGCGGTGAAGACCACGCCGATCACCGCGTCCTCCTTGACCCGGGAGGTCCGGTTGACCACCCCGATCAGCGCGACCGAGCCCCCGCCGAACACCAGGGCGCCCAAGGCGAAGGGCATCCCGAACATGTAGGAGAGCACCACGCCGGGGAGGACCGCGTGCGAGACCGCGTCGCCCATCAGCGACCAGCCCACCAGGGTCATCCAGCAGGAGAGCACCGCGCAGACCACGCCCGCGACGACGCTCACCAGCAGTGCGCGCTGCACGAACTCGAACCGCATGGGCACCGCGAACCATTCCACGACCGCCATCAGGACGTCCACGAGCGTCGCTCCTCACTGGGGTGGATGCCGAACGCCTCCAGGAGCACGTCCGGGCGCAGGACCTCCTCGGGCGGACCGTGCGCGATCACGCGCTGTTGCAGCAGGACGGCCTCGTCGCACAGCACCGGTACCTGGGCCAGGTCGTGGGTGGACACCAGCAGTGTGTGCCCCGTCTGGCGCAGTTGCAGCAGCAGGTCGGTGATGGTGGCCTCCGAACGCCTGTCCACGCCCGCGAAGGGTTCGTCGAGCAGCAGCACGTCAGCCTCCTGGGCGATGGCGCGCGCGACGAACGCGCGTTTGCGCTGACCTCCGGAGAGCGCCCCGATCTGACGGTCGGCCAGGTCGGTGAGGTCCGTGCGGGCCAGTGCGTGGTCCACGGCCTCGCGGTCGGCGGGCCGGGGGCGGCGCCTGCGTCCCATGTGCCCGTAACGGCCCATCATGACCACGTCGCGCACCCGCACGGGGAAGGCCCAGTCCACCTGTTCGGACTGGGGCACGTAGCCGACGAGGCCCTTGCGGCGGGCGGCGCCGCTGCCCATGCCCAGGAGGCGCACCCGGCCCCGGTCGACGGGGACCAGGCCGAGCACGGTCTTGAACAGGGTGGACTTGCCCGAGCCGTTCATGCCCAGCAGCCCGCACACCCGGCCGGGTTCCACGGACAGGTCGACGTCGTCCAGGGCGAGGACCTCGCCGTAGCGCACGGTGGCTCCGGTGACCTCGATGGCCGCGGTCACGGCGTCTCCCCCCGGTCGGTCAGTCCGGCGACGATGGCCTCCGCGTCGTGGCGGAGCAGGTCGAGGTAGGTGGGCACGGGGCCGTCGGCCTCGGAGAGCGAGTCGACGTAGAGGGTCCCACCCATGGCGGCTCCGGTCTCGCGGATCACGGACCGCTGGGCGCTGTCGTTGACGGTGCTCTCGCAGAACACGGTGGGCACGTCGTTGTCGCGGACGAACTCGGAGACGGCGGCGATCTGCTGGGGGGTGCCCTCACGTTCGGCGTTGACGGGCCACAGGTACCGCTCGGTCAGTCCGGCGTCGCGGGCCAGGTAGGAGAAGGCGCCCTCGCAGGTGACCAGGGCGCGGGAGGACTCGGGGACCCCGGAGAGCTCCGTCTCCAGGTAGGAGCCGACCTCGGAGATCTCCTCCTTGTAGGCCTCGGCGGCCTCGGTGTAGGTCGCCTCGCCCTCGGGGTCGAGTGCGGTGAGGGCGTCGCGGATGTTGTCGACGTAGACCAGGGCGTTGTCGGGGGACATCCAGGCGTGCGGGTTGGGTTCTCCCTCGTAGCCGCCGGAGGAGACGGGGATGGTCTCGATGCCTTCGCTGAGCACGGCGGTGGGAGCGTCCACGCGGTCGGTGAACTGCTGGAACCAGGCCTCCAGACCCAGGCCGTTCTCCAGGATGAGGTCCGCGTCCTGGCCGCGTACGAGGTCGTCGGGGGTGGGCTCGTAGCCGTGGATCTCCGCGCCGGGCCGGGTGAGGGAGGCGACCTCGACGCGGTCGGCGGCGACGTTCTCGGCCATGTCCGCGATGACGGTGAAGGTGGTGAGGACGAGGGCTCGGTCATCGTCGCGGTCGGTACCGGCGGTGGTGGAGCAGGCGCTGAGGGCCAGGGTGAGGGCGACCCCGGGGATCGTGGTCGACCAGGCGTTTGAAGAGAACCCATCTCTAAAGTTCGGCACGCCTAACATTTACCACAAGCGAGCCAAACCACGCATCCGGGAGTCGGTCCGGTGCACCCTTTCGGGTCGGCCCACAACTCTTTTACAGTTGTTGCAGTCATGACTGCAATGACTGTAATCTGGCGGCATGAGCGAACCCACCGAGGACGAACTGGCCTTCGTCGACGACGTCGCCGCGTTCTTCGAGGACGAGGGCCTGCCCCTGATCTCCGGCCGGGTCATCGGCTGGCTGCTGATCAGTGACCCGCCCGAACAGAGCGCCGCGCGCCTGGCCGAGGTGCTCCAGGTCAGCCGCAGTTCCATCAGCAGCGCCACCCGCATGCTCACTCCCAGCGGCCTCGTCGAGGGGGTGCGCAAGCGGGGCGAGCGCCAGGAGTACTTCCGGATCGCCGCCGACGGTTGGAGTCGCATGCTGGAGCGCCGCTACGCCCTGGCCACCAGCTTCCGCAAGGTCACCGAACGCGGACTGAGGGCGCTGGAGGACGCCCCGCCCGAACGCCGCGAGCGCCTGGCCAACGTCCACGAGCTCTACGGGTTCCTGGAGACCGAACTCCCCGCCATGCTCCGGCGCTGGCGGGACAGACAAGAGGACCGCACATGAGCACCACCGACTTCCACCGCGAGCACGTCTGCCTGCCCGAAGGGCGTCTCAGCGTCATCGTCGAGGGCCCCGCACACGCCCCTCCGGTCCTGCTGCTCAGCGGAGCGGGAGTGGACAGCGCCACCATGAGCTGGCGCCACCTCATCCCCGACCTCGCCCGGGACCACCGCGTCATCGCCCCGGACTGGCCCAAGCAGGGGCTCAGCACCCCCTGGAACGGCCTGGCCGACCACGCCGCCCTACAACGCTGCGTCATCGCGACCCTGGACCACTGCGGCGTGGACCGCGCCGCCGTCGTGGGCCTGTCCCAGGGCGGGGCGATGACCCTGGCCACCGCCCTCGACCACCCCGACCGCGTGGAACGCCTGGTGGCCATCGCCCCCGGCGGCACCCTGTCCTTCCCGCCCGTCTACCACCAGCTCCTGTGGCTCGTCTCCCGGAGTCGCCTGCTCAACTCGACCCTGCCCGGGATGATGGTCGGCAACAGGAAGAGGACCGAGGCCTTCGTCCGCACGGCGCTGTTCGCCGGCCCCGCCCCCGACCAGGACGAGGTCGTCGACGAGGTCCTGGCCGAGATGGACGCCCACGGCGCGGGCTCCTCCGACTGGCAGAACGCCTCCATCGGCCCCTGGCGGATGAACGTGGACCTGCGTCCGCGCCTCGGCGAGATCCGCTGCCCGGCGCTGTTCATCCAGGGTGACAAGGACGCGGGGGTCAAACCCGCCACCACGGTCGCCGCGGCCCGATCGGTGCCCGGAGCCCGGTGGGAACTCCTCGCGGGCCAGGGACACTGGGTCAACCGCCAATCGCCCCGGGCGGTGAACCGCCTGGTCAGGGACTTCCTGGCCGAGCGAGAGGCCTGAGCAGCCGACCGAAGTGCGCCCCGGAGTCCGATCCTTCCTACAATGGGCGCCCTGACGTGTGAACTCCCGCCCCGCCCCCGCGGCCGCCGCGTCACCCGTACCCTCGGCCCCGTCCCCACAGGAGTCCCAGGTGGTCCTTCCCCACCGCACACTGCACGAGCGCTACGAACTGCACTCCGAGGTGGGGCGGGGCGGGATGGGCCGGGTGTGGCGAGCACACGACACCGGGCTCAACCGGGCCGTGGCGGTGAAGGAGATCCTCCTGGGACCGGGCCTGGACGAGGAGGAACGCGCCCGGGTGACCGCCCGCGCGCGCCGCGAGGCCCAGGCCACCGCTATGGGCCAGCACCCCAACATCGTGACCGTGTACGACATCGTCGAGGACGACGGCCGACCGTGGATTGTCATGGAGCTCCTGGACGGCGACTCCCTGCTGCGCCTGACGCGCGAGCACGGCCCGGTTCCCCCGGAACGGGCCGCCGCCTGGGCCCTTGGGCTGCTCGACGCCTTGGAGACCGCCCACGGCCAGGGCATCACCCACCGCGACGTCAAACCCGAGAACGTCGTGGTCACCGACTCCGGCCGGGTGGTGCTCACCGACTTCGGGATCGCCACCATCGTGGACACCGCCGCCATCACCCAGACCTCCACGGTCATGGGCTCCGCCGCCTACGTCGCGCCCGAACGCCTCGACTCCCAGCCAGCGACCCCCGCCAGTGACCTGTGGTCCCTGGGAGCCACCCTCTACCACGCGGTGACGGGGGTGTCCCCGTTCCTGCGCGAGGGCGTACCGGCGACCCTGCACGCCGTACTCAGCTCGGATCCGACCGGGTTCCCTCCCGGGCCGCTGGGCGAGGCGATCCGGGGGCTGCTGGTCAAGGACCCCACGCACCGTCTGGACGGCCCCGGTTGTCGGGCGCTGTTGAGCGCCGCCGCCCGTGGTGAGAGCGGAACCTCGGCACTGACCGTGGCCCACCTCCCGCCGTCCGCCCCGGGCGTGACCGAGGGGTCCGGCCCGCAGGGCGTGACCGCCGCCCTCGGCCCGAACGGACCGACGGCCGACCCCACCGCCACCCAACCGGCGCCGCGGCGCGCACGGCGCCTCTCATGGCCCGTGGTGGTGCTCACACTGGGTCTGGCCGCGCTGCTCGTCGCCGCCTCCCTGGCCGTCGCCGACCGCTGGGCCGGGAGCGGCCGGGCGGTCGCCGACCTCGAGGATCCCGGGGCCAGCGCCACGGTGGCGGATCCGGGATCGCACCCCTCCGCCGAGGGCATGACCTGGACCGAGGATCCCGACGGGTTCGCCCTGCTGGTCCCCGACGGCTGGGTGCGTCGCGCGAACGGCGCCAGCGTGTACTACGACTCCCCCACCTCCGACGCCTATCTCCAGATCGACCGCACCCCCCACTCGGTCGACGACGAGTACGCGCACGTGCTGGAGCAGGAGACCGACTCCGTCGCGGAGGACCGGCTCCCCGGATACCAGCGGATCAGGGTGGAGGACGTCACCTCCGAGACCTCCTTCGTCTCGGCCGCCGACTGGGAGTTCAGCTGGGACCGGGGCCAGGGTGCCTGGCGCCTGCTGGCCCGCAACATCAACGCCGGAGAGGGCGAGTTCTACACCCTGGCCTGGTCCTCCAGTGAGTCCTTCTGGGACGGGGACGCGCCCCTGCGCGAGCAGGCGGTCTCCTCCTTCGACCCGTTCTGACACCGGTGGTGCACCGGCCCCGGTACGCTCGATCCGTTCCGTCGCGAGTGCAAGGGAGGTGGCGAGGGTGTCCCACACCTGGACCGCGATCGACTTCGAGACCGCCAACCAGGACCGCGGCAGCGTGTGCGCCGTGGGTCTGGTCCGCGTGAGCGAGGGGCGGGTGGTCGACCGGTTCACCAGCCTCATCCGCCCGCCAGAACCGGTGTCGTTCTTCTCCCGGCACAACACCGCCGTGCACGGCATCACCGCCGCCGACGTCGCCCACGCCCCCACCTGGGAGAAGGTGCGCGACCAGGTGGTCGAGTTCGCCCAGGGCGGCGCGCTGGTGGCGCACAACGCCCCCTTCGACATGGGGGCGCTGCGCCAGGCCTGCGCCCACACCGGGCTGGCGCTGCCCGGCTTCGACTACGCGTGCACCCTCGCGCTGTCCCGGCGCACCTGGGACCTGCCCGACCACCGCCTGCCCACGGTGTCCGCGCACGTGGGGCACACCATCACCCGGCACCACCGGGCCGACGCCGACGCCGAGGCGGCCGCGCACATCATGATCGCGGCCATGCGGCGCCACGGCACCGGCACGCTCTCCGAGCTGAGCCTGGTCAGCGGGCTGCGCCTGGGGCGCCTGGAGGCGTTCGCGGCGGCACCGGTCCCGGTGGCCTCACCCGCCGTGGTGGACGCGCCCGCCCGCGAGGACCGGTCCGGTCGGTGGCAGCGGGCCGCGCAGTCCCCGCTCCCCGAGCCCTCCCCCGACGCCGACCCGGACGGTCCCCTCCACGGCCGCACGGTGTGCGTCTCCGGAGACCTGCGCTCCATGGACAAGCCCGAGGTGTGGAAGCGCATCGCGGAGGCCGGGGGCCAGCCCGCCAAGAACGTGACGAGGAAGACCGACGTCCTGGTGGTGGCCGACAGCGACCACGGAGGCAAGACCTCCAAGCACAGGCAGGCCGAGGCCTACATCGCCAGGGGCCAGAGCATCGACATCATCACCGAGCCCGAACTCATGGGCCGTCTCGGGGTCACCGCCCCGTGAACCCGGCCGTCTCCGGCTGAGGGAGACGGACCGGAGCGCCGGTCGGACACGGGGAAGACGACCTGACCGGGACGGCGCGCCCGCGATCTGGGACAATCCCAGTGCGAATCCCCGTGCACCCCGTTCCACGACGTGCGGCGTACCGGGGGCGTCCCATCGGAAGGAACATCCCGTGACCACCGCAAGCAGCCCCACACCCTCCGAGCTCCTGGAGTCGGCCCGGCGCGACCACGCCGCCCTGGTCGAGCGTGGACTCTCCCTGAACCTGACCCGGGGCAAGCCGTCCTCCCGCCAGCTGGACCTGTCCGCGGACCTGCTCGAACTGCCCCGCGGCCGCTACACCGCCGCCGACGGCACCGACTGCCGCAACTACGCGGGCGCGCCCCAGGGCCTCCTCGAACTGCGGGAGATCTTCGCGGGCCTCCTCCAGGTCCCGGTCGAGCAGCTGATCGCGGCGGGCAACGCCAGCCTGGAGCTCATGCACGACAGCCTGGCCAACGCGTTCCTGGGCACGGTGCCCGGAGGGACCGGCCGCTGGGCCGACGCCGAGCGGATCGCGTTCCTGTGCCCGGTCCCCGGCTACGACCGGCACTTCGCCCTGTGTGAGCGCTTCGGCATCGAGATGATCCCCGTCCCGATGACCGACGAGGGCCCCGACATGGACGTGGTCGAGCGTCTGGTGAGCGCCGACGCCGACATCAAGGGCATCTGGTGTGTGCCCAAGTACAGCAACCCCGACGGTGTCTCCTACTCCGACGAGGTCGTGCGGCGCCTGGCGGCCATGCCCACCGCCGCCCCGGACTTCCGGATCTTCTGGGACAACGCCTACGCGGTGCACCACCTGACCGACGAGGAGGTGGAGATCGCCGACGTCCTCGCGGCCTGTGCCGAGAGCGGCAACCCCGACCGCGTCCTGGTCTTCGGATCCACCTCCAAGGTGACCTTCGCCGGTGCCGGGGTCGCGTTCCTGGGTTCCTCCCCCGCCAACGTGAGCTGGTTCCAGGGGCTCGCGGGCAAGCGGACCATCGGCCCGGACAAGATCAACCAGCTGCGCCACGCCATGTTCCTGGGCGACGCCGAGGGCGTGCGCGCGCACATGCGCCGCCACCGTGAGCTGCTGGAGCCCAAGTTCGAGACGGTGGAGCGCGTCCTCACCAAGGCGCTCGGCGGTACCGGTCTGGCGACCTGGTCCACCCCCAAGGGCGGTTACTTCGTGCGTCTGGACGTCCTGGACGGTTGCGCGCGCGAGGTCGTGCGCCGGGCCGCCGAGGCCGGGATCGCGCTGACCCCCGCCGGGGCCACGCACCCCTACGGTGACGACCCCCGGGACCGCACCATCCGCATCGCGCCCTCCTTCCCGGAGCTGGACGCGCTGGAGGAGGCCATCGAGGGTCTGGCCGTGTGTGTGCGCCTGGTCGGTGCCGAGAAGCTGGTCGCCGAGCAGGGCTGACCCCGCGGCGGTCAGCGAGACCACGAGGCGCCCCCGTCCCACTCGGACGGGGGCGCCTCGTGTGGTTCACGGGGTGACGTCGATGTTGGTCAGCCCCCGGGTCGCGTTCGTGACGGTGTTGGAGGCGTGCACCACGTTGGGCTCGTCGGCGCAGTCGGACTGGCTCCACAGGGCGATCGCGAAGCCGCCGACCCCGCCCAGGTCGGAGTCGTTGTCCCGGAAGACGTTGCCGCAGCCCGCGCCGTCGACCTGCTGCGTGCTGGTGTAGCCGTGCGCGAACACCCCGGGCCGCTCGAAGGTCCCGGTGTTGTGCTCGAACAGGTAGCCGTTACCCTTGACGTCCACCCAGCTGTCCGCGAAGTTCTGGCCGGAGATGCCCCGGCCGTCGAAGGTGTTGCCCGAGACCAGGCCGTCGCGGGTGCCCTCCTTGACGTCGAGGTGCTCCCCTCGGACGTCGGGTCCGAAGTGGTTGCCGATGACCTCGGTGCGGTCGCTGCGGTCCACGCCGTCCCCGCCCCCGTAGCAGCCCCAGTTGCTGTGGGCCGAGCCCAGGTAGACGCCCTCGCCGAAGCCCGGCTGGACCCGGCCGGTGTCGGAGATCCGGGAGTCGCGGACGGACCCGTCCGAGCTGGAGTCGCGGAAGTGCACGCCCTCGTCGTCGATGCCCCGCACCTCCAGGTCGCTCAGGCGGACGTGGTCGGAGCGGTCGATCACGATCCCCTTCTTGGAGTCGGTGACGGTGAGGCCCCGAACGTTCCAGTGGTCGGCCTCGTACAACCACAGGCCGTAGCCGGTGCTGTGGGTGTCGGGGGTGGGGCAGCCGCTGCCGGACGTGGGCTCGTCGTTGACCAGGACGGCGTCGGAGGGACCGGTGAGGGTGATGGGGGCACCGCTGGTCCCGGAGGTGGTGGCGACGAAGGAGCCGACGTACTCGCCGCCGTCCAGGGTGATGGTCTGGCCCGGCTGGGCGTCGGCGAGGGCCTCCTCCAGGGCGGGACCGTCGGAGACCCGGACGTCGGCGGGGGCGGGGGCGGCGTGCGCGGGGAACGCCCAGGCCGTCAGGGCGACCGCTCCGGCGGCGGCCAGGCAGAGGGACGGGCGTCGGGTGCCGGGGGTGGGCACGGGGCAGACCTCCGTGTCGGGGGGACCTCACGGTGGGTGAGGGTGTGACCACCGACCCTAGGGCGGGGTCGGTGAGCCTTCAAGAGGGTGCCGCCCCACGCCTCAGGTACCGAGGAACCGCAGGACCGCCAGAACCTCGTGTCCCTCCTCCTCCAACAGGCGGACCAACCCTCCCGGAGCAGGACCGAGTCGTCGGCGATCACCAGGCGCATGAGGGGCTCCATATCCAGGGGGAGGGCGAGGGAAGGATCATCGGTCCAGCGGAAGCACGACGCACGGCGGTGGACGGTTCCCGCGGGAGCGGAGCGGGGAGTTCGCAGCGGACCGCCACCGGGAGCGTGCCGCACTCCGTCGCGCGGCGGTGGGAGGTCCTCCAGCGGTGGGGCCCTCCACGGGTGGCGCCGTCGGAGCGGGCCCCGGGGGTGACGGAGCGTTCCGACACCCGTCACGCGCTGCGCCGTTCTGTCGGACCCGTCGAGGACAATGCCGGGTATGAGCGATCAGCGGCACCACGCCATCGACTACGTCGAACTCCCGGTCACCGACCTGGAGGAGACCAAGCGGTTCTACACCGAGGCCTTCGGGTGGCGGTTCAACGACTACGGGGGCGCCTACGCGGGCATCCGTTCGCCCGACGGCACCTCCGAGGTGGGCGGGCTCAACCCGGGCGGTGAGGTGCGCGGCGGCGGACCCCTCGTCCTGCTCTACTCCGAGGACCTGGACCGCACGGTGGAGGCGGTGGAACGCGCGGGCGGCCGCGTCCTCCATGGTCCCTACGACTTCCCCGGCGGACGGCGCTTCCACTTCGCCGACCCCAGCGGGAACGAACTGGGGGTGTTCGCGGACTCCTGACCGGACACGGGGGTGCCCCGCTCCCGCGCGCGGGAGCGGGGCACCGACCGGACGCTACTGCTTGGGAAAGCGCAGCGTGGCCCCGGCGTCCGAGTCCGGGGTCTCGCGGGTGGTGCCGGTGTCCACGCTCTGCTCGGGCACGGGCAGTTCGGTGAATCCGGCGTCCGACATCACCGCCGCGCGCAGCATGAGCGCGCTGGCCGGGGCCTGGAACCCGGCGTTCGGGTCGTCCAGACCGCGCGGAGAGGTGTCCACCAGGACCGGTGAGTGGTACGACCCCCACAGATGGGGCTCGTTCTCCCGGTCGGCGCCCAGCAGCAGCGTCTCCACCCGGGCCTCCGACAGCATCGGCAGGATGGAGGTGGTCCCCCTGACCGCCTGGTCGTGGGCGAGCTTGCGCTCGTAGTCGGAGAGGACCCGGTCGCGCTCCTCGTGGATGAGCTCACGCAGGCACTCCTCCGCGTTCTCGTGCAGGCGCTCCTCGGCGTCGGTGCCGCCGCGCCCGCCGGCGACCACCTTGATCGGGATGCTGAGCTGCCGGGGGCCGAGGTTGTCGCGCAGGTAGGCGATGGCCTCGTCGTCGCCACCGGCGATGATCACGGCCGCGTCCACCTTGCGCACCGCCTCGCGGACGAGGTCCGCCACCTGGGCCGCGTTGCCCCGCCAGCGGTCCTGCGCGGTGCCGGTGTCGGCGCGGCGCCCCCCGGCGTCACCGCGTTGACCGGGGAAGATACGGCTGGCCCCGTCGATGTTCTGCATGTTCTCACCCTCGTTGGCGAGCTCCATGACCGGGCCGCGCGTGGGGTGGCTGGGGTAGGCGAACACCTTGGCGTTGACCCGGTCCAGGGCCACGAGGACGTAGGGGAGGCGGCGTCCGCGGTCGATCGCCAGAGGGAGGGCGTCGGGGACGGGAAGGAACGACGCCCGGTCCTGCGAGGGCGGCACGGCGAGGGTGTGGGCCCCCAGGAGCCTGCCCTCGGAGGCGTAGAGCGCCTGTCCGTGGTCGCCGTAGGCACGGGAGTTGCCCTCCCCCACGGCCTCCTCCAGGACGTCGAGGGTGGTCGCGTCGGTGCCGAGCGCCTCCAGTTCCTCGCGCAGGTGCCGCCAGCGCAGTTCGATCTTCTTGTCGGCGTCCGTGGTGTCACGGCTGGTGTCCAGGTGCACCGAGGCCACCGGGCCGTCGCTTTCGTACAGAGGTCGCAGAAAACCAAGGTCCATAGAGTCTGCGGGGCGTGTGTACCCCGCCCCGCCCACCTCCTTCTCGGGGTCGGCCTGCGGGCCATCATGTGGGGCCATGGTGCGGGTTGGAAGGGCGCCGCGTCGATCCAGACACGGATGTTGCCCGAAGATTTCCAGGTTTTTCCCGATCCTCCCGATCCGGGGGTCAGTCTTTCCGGAAGCCGGACCCGGCCTCGCCCCGGGGTTCGGCGTCGGCCAGGGCGCGGTCGACCTTCCCCGGGGTGAGTACCAGGACGGAGACCGCGGCGAGGGCTAGAACTATCAGCCCCGACGCGACGAAGGGGGAGGCCAGGGCCCACTCACGGCCCCACGGTTCCTCCAGCACGGAGACCAGGACCCCGCCCAGGCCCATGCCCACCGACAGCATCCCCCAGGAGACGGTGCGGTGGGCGCTGAAGACCCTGGACCTCAGGGCGTCTGGGGTCAGCCTCTGGATGAGGGAGACCAGGGTGACGTTCCACCAGGTGACGGCGAACCCGGTGAGGAAGTAGCAGACCACGAATCCGGGAACCGAGCGCAGGAGCCCGACGGCCAGCCCGGTCGCGCCCAGGACCGTCAGGACCACCGCCATGGAGGTGGAGGGGTGGATCCGGCCCGAGAAGGACGGCACGACGAGCGCACCCGTGACCGCTCCGGCGGCGGTGACGGTCATCAGCAGCCCGTAGCCCTGCGGGCCCACGCCCAGCACGTCCTGGGCGAAGAGCACCAGCACGGCCCCGTTCAGTGCCGCCGCCAGGTTGGACGCCCCCGAGACCAGCGCGAGCGGCCGCAGGACCGGGTGCCGCCACAGCCACACCAGACCCTCGCGCAGCATGGATCCCATGGAGGGGCGCTCCCGCGACTCCTCCGTCACCGGGCGGAAGTCGCCGCGCAGGCCGCCCAGGCAGACCACCGCGAGCAGGACCAGAACGGCCTGGGCGCCGAAGGCCCAGGCGGTGGAGACCGCCAGCAGCGCTCCGGCGATCGGCGCGCCCAGGAACTTGTTGAGCACCCGCTCCACCACCTGGAGGAGTCCGTTCGCCCGCTCCAGCTGGGGACGCGCCACCACCGAGGGCACCACTGACTGCGTGGTGTTGTCGAAGAACACCTCGCACGCGCCCACCAGCAGCGCGATGAGGACCAGAAGGGGGATCGAGCCCACGCCCAGGGTCACCACCGCGGTCAGGAGCACCAGCAGCACCGCCTTGGCCGCACCGGCACCCATCATCAGGCGGCGCCGGTCCATCCGGTCGCCCACCACCCCGGCGACCAGGGCCAGGAACAGCCAGGGCAGCCGGGTGGCCGCGCCCACCAGGGCGACCAGGAACGCGTCGTCGGTGAGGGTGGTGGCGTACCAGGGCAGCGCCACCACAGCGATCCCGTCGCCCAGATTGCCCAGCCCCACCGCCCCCAGGAGCCGGTGGAACCGTCCTCCCAACGGTGCGCGGCGGCCGTGTTCGTCCGGGGGCGTGTGCTGGTCGTTCCGGTACATGGCACCTTCCGAAGGGGGTGAGGGCTCGGACTGGCACCGTAGAGGGTGGCACGCGGTGGTGACAGACGGTTCTCCCACCAGCAGACGGGCACCCCCGCCCCGCTCCGGCCCGACCGGAGGTGAACGGGAACGGTCGGGTCGGGGCGGATCCCGTGTCCCTAACGTCGGTGGTGAAAGAGGGAGGCACACGTGCTGGACCGGTTGAACGAGGCACTGGAGCGGGTCGAGAGGGACCTGGGCGAGCCCGTGGACGCGGCCGCCATGGCGCGGACCGCGCTCACCTCCGAGCACCACTTCCGGCGGATGTTCTCGGCGTTGTCCGGGATGCCGCTGTCGGAGTACGTGCGTCGGCGCCGCCTCACCCTGGCCGGAGCGGAGGTGATCGGGGGCCGGGACACGCTCCTCGACATCGCGGTCCGCTACGGCTACGGGTCCGCCGAGGCCTTCGGGCGGGCGTTCCGGGCGATGCACGGAATCAGCCCGGGCGAGGCCCGCCGGACGGGCGCGGCGCTCGACTCCCAGTCACGGCTGGCCTTCCACCTCACCATCGAAGGGAACACCGCCATGCGCTACCGCATCGTCGACAAGGGCGCCTTCCGCCTGGTCGGCCCCGGAACCCGGGTTCCGCTCGTCCACGAGGGCGCCAACCGGCCCATGACCGATTTCGTCCTGGGTCTCGGGGACGACGTGTACGAACGGTTGGCGGACCTGTCGGACCAGGAACCGCGTGGCGGCGTCTCGGTCACCGTCACCCACGACCCCGACCGGCGCGAGGGCAGCGACGTCGACTTCTACGTGGCCGCCGTGACCTCGGCTGCCGGGACTCCTGAGGGGATGCGGGCCCTGGACGTGCCCGCGGGGACCTGGGTGGTCCTCCTCTTCGAGGGGCTCGCCTTCCCCGAGGCCGTCCAGCGCGTCTGGGTGTACGCCGCCGCCGAGTGGTTCCCGTCCAACCCCGCCTACCGCTACCGACACGGCCCCGAGCTGCTGAGCGTGGAGTACGACGGCGACCTCGCCTCGGGCGAACTGTGGCTCCCCGTCGAGCGGACCTCCGTGTGATCCGGGGCCCGCTCGACGGCGCGGTCAACGGTCGCGGGGACGCGTCCGCGCCTGCTCCAGAAAGCGGCGCAGGACCTCGTTGAAGCGCTTCGGCCGCTCCAGGTTGGGCAGGTGGCCCGCGCCCTCGATGATCTCCACGACCGAGTCCGCGATGCGGACGTGCATGAGCTCGGCGCCCCCCGGCGGGGTGAAACCGTCGTGCTGGCCCACCACCAGCAGGGTGGGCGCCGAGATGTGCCGGAGCAGCAGGGTGTGGTCGGGGCGTGTGGCCCGGCCCAGCTGCGCGGCGGCGGCGCCCTCAGGAGGGGCGGCGTACATCATGGCGCGCACGTGGTCGGCCACGGCGGGCTGGTTCCGCACGTTCTCGGCGGTCATCATGCCGACCAGCATCTCGTCGGCGTAGCCGCGCATGCCCTCCTCGCGCAGGCGGGCCGCCATGGCTCGGCGCCGGGCCATGCCGGACTCGGTCTCTGGAAGCGGATTGGTCGCGGCCAGGGCCAGGGCGTCCACGCGGTCGGGGAAGAGCCGGTACAGCTCCAGGGCGACCTGCCCGCCCATCGACAGGCCGACCACGTTGACCACGTCGAGACCCAGGTGGTCGAGGAGGGCCGCGAGGTCGCGGGCCAGGGTGTCCAACGACGTCACCCCGGGCACCACGGTGCTGCGTCCGTAGCCGCGCAGGTCGGGGACGATCGTCCGGTAGCCACGCCCGGCCAGCGCTCTGACCTGGGGTTCCCACATGGTCTTGTCGAAGGGGTGACCGTGGACGAACAGGACGGGGCATCCTGCGCCGCGGTCGTCGTAACTGACGCTGATCCCGCGCACGGACGCGAGACGCGGGCCTTCGCTGTTCGCGGTGTCCGTCGTCTGGTGTGTCACAACAAACGATGCTATTCACGGGCGCAAGGGGATGAACAGGGGGCGTGGGGAAAGCGGTCGGGCCGCAGGTGGCCCCTCGTCACCCACGACCCGAGCACCGTGACCCGCCGTCCTCGGGCACGGTGCGACGAGGGGGACGTCCCGGCCGCGCCCGTGCCGGAGCCTCGGGGCTCCGACACCGGTGGAGACGCGGGTCGGAGGGTCGGGGTCGCCCGGATCGCCGGGCCGAGCGGGCGGCCCGCCAGGGAGGACCGCCCGCCAGGGTCAGCCGGTGGCGTCGGCGGGCCGCGGCCGTCCTCCCCGAGCGGTCACCACCGCCGCGAACAGGTACGGAACGGCGAACAGCGCGAAGGTCAGCGGGTGTCCCAGGACCAGGAAAGCCCCCGCGTACAGCAGGTAGGACGCGCCGGTCACCGTGTCCCTCCCGGCCTCGGCCAGGGAGGTGACCGTGGCCCGGCTGGAACCGGTGATGCTGTCCTGGAGGCGGGCGTCGGCAACGACGTTCGCCATCTGGCACACCCCGAACCCGCAGCCGAGCAGGATCCAGCCGGGGGCGTTCCCCAACAGGGCGCCGGTGGCGATGGCCACGGCGGCCAGGGCCAGGAGCGCGCCGAACACACGCGGTGACAGGCGCGAGGCCGGGCCCGCGAGAAGGCCGCCGCCGGTGACGCAGATCCAGACGACGAGGACGACCAGGGGCACGTCCTCGGTGGCGACACCGGCGGAGGAGACCAGCAGGGGCAGGTACTCGTCGAGCATCCCCCAGAACGCGGTGACGATCACGACCAGGAGGATCGCGGTGCGCACGCGGCGGCTGCCGCGTGCCTCCGCCAGACCGAGCCGCATGGTCTCCAGGTAACCGAGTTCGGGTTCTGCCGACTCCGCCGACACCTCCTCGGCCCGGCCCGAACGTGGGGGACGGCTCTCGGGCAGGGCCAGGCCGGTCAGCGCGCACAGGGCGCAGGCGGCCAGGCTGGCCAGCCCGATCAACGCGTAGCCGCCGTGCGCCATGACAGGCACGGCCAGCAGGGTCGCCGTGCCCACCGCCGCGACGCCGAGGGCCCGGGTGACGCCCATGATCGTCGCGTACCGGTCGGCGGCGCCCCGGTGACTGAGCTCGGTGTGGACCAGCGCCTCCAGCGCGCCGGAGGACAGAGCACCGGCCGCGCCCCACAGCACGAAGCCCAGCGCGAAGGACCCGTAGGACGGCAGGAGCAGCCAGGACGCGAATCCGGCACCGGTCAGGAGTGGCGCGAGGGCGAGCAGGTGGTGGCGGGGCACGACGTCCGCCCACGCGCCAGTGGGGATCGCCAGGAGCACGCTGGTCACGGACCACAGGACGAAGAGCGAGCTGATCTGGAGGACGGACAGACCGGTCTCGGTGAAGAGCAGGGCGTACAGGGGATAGAGGAGGACGAACTCCTCCAGGAAGGCGTACGCGTAGAGCGGCCGGGTCAGCCTGGACAGACGCGTGTGGGGCACGCGCGTGGACTGGGTGGACATGGAGGTCTTTCGGTCGAACGGACTCGGGCACCGGGGGTGGGGGTCACCCGGTGGTGCCCGGGGTCTCGTCTCGGACCGGCCTCGGCCGTGGCCTGGGAGCTAATGTCGTTGCTTCATTCCCCCAGTGTAGGACGCCCGTCGAAGGCGGCGTGGCCCGGCGTCACCGCAACACCGGGTGCGGTCCCAGTCGCGGCACCGGCGGCAGGGCCCGGTGGTCGGGTGCGGCCTCGAACGCCCGGATCAGGTAGGCGGCGAGCCGCCGGGACGCGGCCACCGCGTCCTCCTCGGTGTCGGCGCTGATGCCGCTGTTGGCCATGATCACCAGGGTGAGGTCGTCACGGACGAAGTCGGCACGCAACCTCCCGGCGGCCTTGGCGCGGCGGGCGAGCTCGGCGAAGGTGTTCTCGGCCTGGATCCGCTGCTCGTCGAAGATCACCCCGCCCACGAAGGCCGCGCGGAAGACCTCGTTGAAACCCCGGTCGGTGACCTGCATGACGCACAGGTCCTCGATGAACGCGCGGAACCCGCGCCAGGGGTCGGGGTCGGCGGCGGCCTCGTACAGACGGGCCAGGCAGGTGTCGAGTTTTCCCCGGAACACCTCGTTGACCAGGCTCTCCCTGTCGGGGAAGTGTCGGTAGAGGGTGGCGATGCCGATCCCCGCACGGCGGGCGATCCGGGTCATCGACACCTCGATCCCGCTCTCCAGGAACGCCGCCTGGGCGGAGTCGAGGATGCGACGCCGGTTGTGCAGCGCGTCCGATCGCGGCTTCCGAGAGGATTCGTTCGGCATGCCTCTCACTTTAGCCTCAACCGGAGTACCCCCTCCGTTTCAATGGTTGCCTGGGGAGAGGACGGGGTGTCGGGCTCCGTCCCCTTGGAGCGGAACGGACGGAGAAGACCGTGGTGGAGATGCGCGCGGCCCGGTACGACAGGTACGGAGGGCCCGAGGTGCTCTACGAGGGCCGGGTGCCCCGCCCGGTGGCGGGCCCCGACGAGATCCTCGTCCGGGTGCACGCCAGCAGCGTGAACGGCGGGGAACTGCTGGTGCGCGCCGGGCGGCTGGCCCTGGTGACCGGGAGGCGGTTCCCCAAGGGGATCGGTATCGACTTCGCCGGGGAGGTCGTGGAGGCGGGATCCCGGGTGCGGGGTCCCGCCGTGGGCGACCGGGTGTGGGGGTTCCAGAGCCGCGCCGGGGGCAGCGCCACCTCCGAGTACGTGGTCGTGCGCCCCGGGCGGGTCTCCCTCAGCCCGCCCGGGCTCGACGCCGTCGAGGCGGTATCGCTGCTGGCGGGCGGCACCACCGGGATCACCGCGCTGCGGGACCGGGCACGGGTGCGGTCCGGCGAGCGCGTCCTCGTGCGCGGCGCCAGCGGAGGGGTGGGCAGCGTGGTCGTCCAGCTGGCCAGGGCCATGGGTGCGCACGTCACCGGCCTGGCCGGGGCGCGCAACCTCGACTTCGTCCGTGGACTGGGAGCACACGAGGCCCATGACTACGCCACCACCGGCCCCGCCGAGCTGGCCCGGTGGGAGGGGTTCGACGTGATCATCGACATCGTCGCTACTGATCTGCCCGCCTACCAGCGGCTCCTGACCCCGAAGGGGCGTCTGGTGGCCGTGTCCGTCGGGTCGTTCTCCTCAGCTCTGCGGCTGGCGGGCGCGACACTGCTGCGCTCCCGCCGGACCGTGTTCTTCAGCGGCAACCCGAGGACGCCGCTGTTCCGGGACCTGGCCGGGTTCGTGGAACGCGGCGAGGTGCGACCGGTCGTCGACACGGTGCACGATCTGGCCGACATCGCGGAGGCCCACCGCGCTCTGGAGGCCGGTGGTGTGCGGGGCAAACACGTCGTCCGCCTGACCTGAGTCGGGGCCGGGGGAGGCGGCGCGGCGTGGAACGACGTCCCATCACGGAGAGTGACTCACGGGCTGTCAGTTGTGGCGGGAGTTCGACCCCACCGGGCGTGACCCGTCGCGGCCGGCGGCCCCGACACGTGCCTCAGGGCGCGGGACGCGCTTCGCCGCCGGGGTTATGGGGGGTGGGAACGGGACGGTGGCGAACGTACCATCCCAGAGTCGACGAAACACCCTGGTGGCGACCCTCAGTAACCTTGCCGTCGCCGAAACGGAGGTAATGTTCACCGCGTAGGGGTTGGGTCGTACCTCTTTCCATGGCCGGATGGACCACGGTTGCTCCCGTCCCGGGTACTCCGGGGCGGTCCGCCGCTCGAACCCAGGAGACCGTAGATGCCAGGTACACCCACATCCCCCACATCCCCCGACCACTCCCCCGTGCCGGCTCCCGTGCTCGCCGCGACGCGGCGTCAGGCGCTGGTCGGCGGTGCCGTCACCCTGGGCGCCGCGGCACTCGGCACGTCTCTGGGCTCTCCCGCCGCTCTCGCGGCCACGTCGGTTCCCCGGAACCCGACGATCTCCGACCCCTTCACCCTGGGCGTCGCCTCCGGTGACCCCCTCCACAACGGGGTCGTGCTGTGGACCCGGCTCGCCCCCGACCCTTTGGCCGAGGACGGCCTGGGCGGGATGCCGAACAGCGCGGTCGAGGTGGAGTGGCAGGTCTCCCACGACGAGAACTTCGGGACGCTCGCCGCCTCCGGAAGTGTCGAGACCGGCCCTGAGCAGGCCCACTCGGTCCACGTGGAACTGGAACGCCTGCGACCCAGGGCCGACTACTTCTACCGTTTCCGGGTCGGCAACGAGATCAGCCCGGTCGGCCGCACCCGCACGGCTCCCGTTCCGGGCACGCGCCTCGGCCGGTTCGACTTCGCGTTCGCCAGCTGCCAGAGCTACACCCACGGCCACTTCACCGCCCAGTCGCACCTGGCGCAGGAAGACCTGGACCTGGTCGCCTTCCTCGGTGACTACATCTACGAGACCCCCGACCAGGGCAGCATCGGTCGCGGCCACTTCCCCGAGGTGGAGGTCCGCTCCCTGGCCGAGTACCGGCTGCGGCACGCCCAGTACAAGACCGACCGCGACCTCCAGGCGGCCCACGCCGCGTTCCCGTGGGCGGTGGTCTTCGACGACCACGAACTGGAGAACAACTGGGCCGACGACACCTCCTACGAGGAGGACATCCCCCCGGAGGAGTTCCTGCTCCGGCGCGAACACGCGCTCAAGGCCTACTACGAGCACATGCCGCTGCGCGCCGCCCAGCGCCCGGCCGGTCCCGACCTGCACCTGTACCGCAGGCTGACCTTCGGCAACCTGGTCGACCTGCACCTGCTCGACACCCGCCAGTACCGCGACGCGCAGGTGGAGGACTCCGAGCGCGACGACCCCGAGCGCACCCTGCTCGGCGCCGACCAGCGGCGGTGGCTGTCCCGGGGGCTGTCGTCCTCCAAGGCCAGATGGAACGTCCTGGCGCAGCAGGTGTTCTTCTCCCAGCGGGACTTCACCGAGGGTGAGTCGAGCACCTTCAGCGACGACGCCTGGGACAACTACCAGGTGGAGCGGGACGGGGTACGGGACGAGATCGCCGGGGTGTCCAACCCGGTCGTGCTCACCGGTGACGTGCACGCCAACTACGTGGTGGACGTCAAGGCCGACTTCGACGACCCCCGATCCAGGACGGTGGCCACCGAACTGGTGGGGACGTCCTTCACCAGCGGCAGGGACGGCACGGAGCAGAACCCGGGCGACGCGGTCCAGCTGGCCGAGAACCCGCACATCAAGTTCATCAACCGTCACCGGGGCTACGTGCGCAACACGGTCACTCCCACCGAGTGGACCGCCGACTACCGGGTGCTGGACTACGTGAGCAGGCCGGGTTCGCCCATCCGGGACCGGGCACGGTTCGTCATCGAGAACGGCCGCCCCGGGGCCCGGCCCCTGGCCTAGGCCGTCCCGCGCCCGGTGTCCGCGCGAGCGCGCGGCGCCGGGCGGCTACTCCTCGGGGCTGAGCCAGAGGGCCTCGGCGGCGATCAGGCCCAGGGCCTGTTCCCGCACCTCCTCGCCCTTCTCCGGGCGGACCGAGAGCTGGAGGGAACCGGCGAAGGGGAGCCGCTCCACGACCTCCACGCGCATGCCGATACCGATGTCGATGTCGGCCAGGTAGCGCAGGAGTTCGGGGTCGGTGTCGTTGACCCGGACGATCACACCGGTCGTCCCCGCCTCGGCCTCGGAGAGCAGCACGGACTCGCGTTCGACGATGGCGCCCTCACGGGTGGGGATGGGGTCCCCGTGCGGGTCCACCACCGGATCCCCCAGGTGGGAGGCGATGCGGTCGACGAACTTGTCCGAGACCACGTGTTCGAGGATTTCGGCCTCGTCGTGCACCTCGTCCCACGAGTAACCCAGCTCGGCCACCAGGTAGGTCTCCAGCAGCCGGTGGCGGCGCAGGACCGCCAGGGCCGCCTTGGTTCCGGTCTCGGTGAGGCTCACGTTGCCGTACCGCTGGTGCTCCACGAAACCCAGTTCGTTGAGCTTGCGGAGCATTCCGGACACCGACGAGTTGGACACCGACAGCCGCTCGGCCATCCCCGAAATCGTCACCGGCCCGGTTCCGCGCTCCTGGAGGTCGTAGATGACCTTCACGTAGTCCTCGGCCGAAGTAGACGGTCGCGCCGGTGTGTTCCCCATGTCCATAACCGTATCGCGGACCACCCCCTGACCACGATTTCCGCACCGTTCCCGTGGACGGACCCCCGTCACGGTTCCGGCGGTGCCGTCGGGGCGCTCAGGCGTTGCAGCCGGGGGTGCGCGGGGCACCGGTGGGACGGCCGCGGGAGACGATCCGTGTGCCCGCGACGCCGATCTCGCGGACCTGGGTCGAGCCGCACACACAGCGCGACCACACGGTCATCCCCGTGCCGGTCCGGTGCTGGGAGAGCACCGCGAAGGGCTGGTCGTCCGGCCATCCGCAGTGGGGGCAGACACTGGTCATCGAGCACCTCTCGTTCGGTGTGGTCTTCCTGCGATCCAGCATCACGCCCACGAACCCTCACGGTCCAGGTTGAGTTTCTGGATGGCACTGTGAAGAATCGACTACATGATTGATCTTCGTCGGCTTCGGATCCTGCGGGCCGTGGCCCACCACGGAACAGTGACGGCCGCCGCGGAGGCGCTGCACTTCACGCCCTCGGCGGCCTCACAGCAGATCCGCCAGCTCTCAAGGGAGCTGGAGGTGCCGTTGCTGGAACCCCTGGGGCGTGGTGTGCGGCTGACACCGGCCGCCCGGAGTCTGTTGGAGCACGCGGACGCGATCCAGGCCCGCTGGGAGCGGGCGGAGATCGAGATGCGCGGGTTGGAGGCGGAACCGGCCGGGCCGCTGCGGGTGGCGGGTTTTCCCGTCGTGCTGACCCGCCTGCTGGCGCCCATGGCCGCCGCTCTGCGCACAGCGTACCCGCGCCTGGACGTACGGATCCTGGAATCGGAGCCCGGGGACAGTCTCGACCTGCTCTTCCGGGGTGACATCGACCTCTCCATCGTGGAGTCCGCGCCCAGCACGCCCGGGCTGGACGACACCCGCTTCGACCAGGCGTTCCTGTTCGAGGACCCCTTCGACCTGCTCGTCGCGCGGGGGCACCGCCTCGCCGAGCGGACCAGTGTGCCGCTGGCCGAGACCGCCCGGGAGTCGTGGGTGCTGCCCCAGCCCGGCACGACCTGTCACGCGCACGCCATGACCGCCTGCGGGGCGGTCGGTTTCACCCCGCAGGGACGTCACCAGGCGTTGGAGTGGAGTTCGGTGGCGGCGCTGGTCGCCCACGACCTGGGGGTGGCGCTCATACCGAGGTCGGCGGATCTGTCCCTGGACCTGCCCGTCACCCGCCTGCGCCTGGAGGGTTCCCCGACCCCGGCCCGCTCACTGCTCACCTTCACCCGCGCCGGAGCCCGGGAGCGCCCCTCGGTCGCCGCCGCCGTCACCGAACTGGAGCGCCTGGTCCCCCACATGATGGCCTGACCCCGCCCTCCGCGCCGACCTGGTTCCCCTCTCCGGGAAGGCCGCCTGACCTCGGAGAACCGTGTGTCCCTCCGGGTTCCCCGGCCAGGCCGATACGTCTCCCAAGGGACCACCAAAAAGAGCTCCTGACCAGCGGCGCGGGCGCGGATACATCCGTGTTCGCTCCGGTATTGCCCCCAGGGGCCGTGGATTGGACGTACCAAGTTCCGAAAAGCCGACCCAAGACGACCAACTCCCCTTGACACTGGGACGCGGCGGTGCGGGAAGGGAGATCATGAGGGACATTCGGGTTCGGTACGTGTTGGCCTTCGACTCCTCGTGCGACAGGTGCGCGGACATCTCCAGCACGGTGGAGTCGGTGTCGGGCGGCAGGTTGGAGACGCTCCCGCTCACCCACCCCGAGGTGCGCGAGTGGCGGGTCCGGCAGTGGGGGCCGAACGCCCCGTGGGTCCCGACGCTGGTCCGCCACCGGGGTTCCGAGATCCGATGCTGGAGCGGGGTCTCCATGGTGCGGCCGCTCCTGCGCGGGCTGGGCGCGCAGGCCGCCCTGCGCGTCGTCGAGGCCCTGGGCGAGCTCAGCCGCCAGCGCCGCCGCGCCCCCTGGGAACGGCCCCGGGTCCCCTCCCCCGGGAAGTCGGTGCGGCCACGCCTCCAGCGGCTGCACGCCGGATGGGTCGTCGTCATGACCCTGGCCCTGGCGGGCCGCACCCCCGCGCTGGCGCGCTCCGACCACGGTCTGGCCCGCGAGTGGGTGGAGGCCAACCGGGACCGCCTGCCCCGGGACTACGACGAGTTCACCGCCCACCCCCTCATCCGCCGCCGCCTCGTCTTCGCCGAACTCCCTCCCCGCGCACGTCGTGACCTGTGGTTGGAACAGCTGCGACGCTACGAACGCTCGCACCCCCACCTCAGCCCGGCGCAGCGGGAGGTGGTGCACCTGGCCCGCCGCACCCTGTCCGACGCGCTGGTGTTCCGTGACGGCCTCGACGCGGTCCGGGAGCGAGAGCTGCGCGGGCAGGCCGTCTCGGCGTTCGGCACGGAGGAGGCCCACGCGCTGCTGGCGACCCTGGGGCCCGACGAACCGGATCCGCGCGGCGGGAAGACCATCAGGAAGGAGCGCTGTGGGGCCTGGGAACCCTGCCTGTCCAAGGGCTGCGCCGAGGTCCCCTTCACCTGCGGCACCGCCTGGATGTACTCGCGCCACGGCATGCGTGCCCGCGCGGAACCGGCCGGATAGCGGTGGTGCGTCGTCAGCGGCCGGGTGGATGTTCCGCAGAGTAACGCCTCACTGGCGCCCCGGGGGCGGCAGATGGTCGACGATCCGGTCCGCGACCGCGTAGGGACTCTCCTGCGGTAACAGCCCGGCGGCCGTGTCCAGCTCGCCCTGGCTTGATCCAGCATCCGCTCGCGCTTCCACGACGCCGGAAAGCGGCCCTCACGTGCGGCGGGGACCCCGATCGCGGGTGCGTAGGCCTGGCACACGGTGATCGTGGTGTCGGTGTACCTGGCCCGAATGCTCGTGGGCCGGGGTGGCGCTGACCAGCGGGTGGAGCAACCGGTTTTCCGCCGGTCAGCGCGCTGGGCCTCAGCCCAGCAACCTGAGCATCTCCTGGGCCAGCGGGGCGGAGGACGCGGGGTTCTGGCCGGTGACCAGGGTGCGGTCCACGACGACCTTCGGAGCCCACGGCTCGCCCTCCTGGAAGTCCACCCCGGCCTCCACCAGGCGATCCTGGAGCAGCCACACGGCCCGGTCCGCGAGCCCAGCCTGCTCCTCCTCCGCGTTGGTGAACGCGCTCACCCGGTACCCGGCGAACGGGTTCGCTCCGTCCGGTCCCTCGGCGGCCAGCAGGGCGGCGGGGGCGTGACAGACCACGCCGAGCAGCTTTCCCGTGTCGAGCGCTGTGGTGAGGAGGTCACCGGCGAGGGGGTCCACCGCCAGGTCCTCCATGGGTCCGTGTCCGCCGGGCAGGTAGACGGCGTCGTAGTCACCGAGGTCCACCTCCTCGAGGCTGAGCGGAGAGTGGAGTTCGGTGAAGGAGTCCAGGACGGCGGAGATCCGGTCCGCGTTCTCCTGGCCGCCGTTGGCGTCCGCCTCCAGGCTGCCCCGGTCCACGGGCGGCACGACCCCGCCGGGGGTGGCGACGACGACCTCGTGGCCAGCGTCCCTGAACGCCTCGTAGGGGGCCACGGCCTCCTCAGCCCAGAAGCCGGTGGGGTGTCGGGTGCCGTCCGCCAGGGTCCAGTGGTCGGCGCCGGTCATCAGGAACAGGATCGTGGACATGCTGGATCACTCCGCAGGTGACTTCCGTGGGCCTGGATGGTGCCGCCGACATTAGTTGCCCGGGCAACCATGTTCCACCGGAACACCCTGTGTCCCCGGGTCGGCCACAACACGGCTGTGTTGGAGCATCGTGGAGGGGAGCACCCACGCTGTTCGTCCCGCCGCAAGGGTGGAGTCGGATGTGTCCGTTTCGAGAGGTGGGAAACCGACCCCTTGCCGCCGGTAGGTTCGCAGGTGAAAGGGCCTGTTCCCCGCGCACGCGGGATGGCGTCAGCGGCCTCGGGCGGGGACCTCGGCCTTGAGGAGCATCTCCTCGTACTCGTCCTCGGGGTCGGAGTCCAGCACGATCGCGCCGCCAGCTCCCACGGTGACCTCCCCGTCAGCACGCACGGCCGTGCGGATGACGATGCTGAGGTCCGCCTCTCCGGTGTGCGAGATGTAGCCCAGCGCCCCGGAGTACACCCCTCGCGCGGACGACTCCAGCCGGTCGATGAGCTCCATCGTGCGCAGCTTCGGCGCTCCGGTCATCGAACCGCCGGGGAAACAGGCGCGGACCGCCTCCACCGTCGACACCTCCGGGCGCAGCCGCCCACGGACGGTGGAGACCAGCTGGTGCACGGTCGCGTACGACTCGGTGTACATGAAGGCGGGCACCTCCACGCTGCCCACCTCGCAGACGCGGCCGAGGTCGTTGCGGAGCAGGTCCACGATCATGAGGTTCTCGGCGCGGGTCTTGGCTCCGGTACGCAGGTCCGAGGCGATGCGCGCGTCAGTCACCGGGTCGGGGTGACGGGGCGCGGTGCCTTTGATGGGGCGGCTCTCAGCGATCCTCGCGGAGTCCACGCGCAGGAAGCGTTCTGGCGAGGCGCTGAGCACCGTCACCCCCTCCGTACGGAGGAACGCGGCGTAGGGTGCGGGGCTGGCGGCCCGAAGGCGGCGGTAGAAGTCCAGGTCACCGCCGTCTCCGAGGTCGGGCAGCCGCACCCGGTTGGTCAGGCAGATCTCGTAGCTCTCGCCGTCGGTGAGGTGGCCCAGGCACGTCTTGACGTCGTCCACGTAGGCGTCGCGGGGCCGGTCCAGCAGAGCGGCCAGGTCGACGGGTGTCCGGGACGTGGCGGGTTCGGGCAGCGGGGGCAGGTCGCGCAGGGCGGTGATCGTGTCCCTGATCCAGGCGGACCCTCCGTCGGCGCTGACCACGTAGGTGCGGCCCTCCTGGTGGTCGACGGCGACGAAGCGGTCGCAGCGCATCCACACGGCGTCCGGGGTCGCGGCCGTGTGCGCCCGGCTCGCGCCGCAGTCGGCCTTGAGTTCGTAGCCGAAGTAGCCCACGTACCCCCCGGCGAAGTCGAAGGGCAGTCCGGTCGGGCGGTGTGTGTGGCGGGTGCGGCGATCCAGCGCCGCGAACACGTCCCCGGGCTCCAGACGGGTCCCGTCGACGGTGCCGACGCGCACCGCCGGGTCGTCGACGTCGTAGGTGAGGACCTCGGAGGCCTCCCCGAGGAAGGAGAAACGGGCGGGCCCCTCGGGCCGGGAGCTGTCCAGCCAGAACGCGTGGTCGGCACGGGCGTACAGGTGCGCGAAGGCGCGTTCGGTGTCCACCGCGTGGGGCAGTGTCTCGTAGCGGATCGCGGGGCCCTCACCAGGGGTGTCCCGGGCGCGGTCCGGGGGCCTGACCTGGTGGTGGGGCGCTCCGACGTGTTCGCGGGCCAGGGTGAGGAAGTTGGAGATCAGGTCCGCGCCGTGCTCACTGGCGACGGACTCCGGGTGGAACTGCACGCCCCAGCGCGGCAGGTCGCGGTGGCGCAGGCCCATGACGACGCCGTCCTCGGCCCAGGCGGTGGCCACCAGGGGCTCGGGCAGGGGTTCGGAGACGGAGAGGGAGTGGTAGCGCACGGCGGTGAAGTTTTGCGGTACGCCGGAGAAGAGCCCCGTGCCGTCGTGCCGGACCCGGGTCAGGTGACCGTGGCGGGGCTCGGGCGCGGCGGTCACCTCGGCTCCGGCCAGGTGCGCGATGGCCTGGTGCCCCAGACACACCCCCAGGACGGGGAGCTCGGCGCGGGCGAGGAGTTCGGGGACGCGCCCCAGGTCGCGGGCGTTCTGCGGGCGTCCCGGGCCGGGGGACACGACGACGGCGTCCACGGTGGCCGGATCGAGTTCGGACCAACGCGGGTCGTCGTTGGTCAGGACCAGGGGTTCCGATCCGAGCACGCGGGCGAGGAGCTGGAACAGGTTGTAGGTGTAGGAGTCGTGGTTGTCCACGAGGAGCAGTCTCAAGAGGAAAACCCCAGGTAGTGGGCCTTGTGTGACCCTGGGTCCCCCGGTCTGACCGG